>CAIKBD010000238.1 GCA_903825565.1 uncultured Anaerolineales bacterium
AAACGGCGCGCGCCGAATCGTCGCCATTGATCTCGTCATCGGCGAATTATCCAGCATCGTGGACGATTCCATCCAGTTTTATTTCGATCAACTCAGCCGAGGCACGCTCGCGGAAAAAGCCGCGCTCCGGTTTCAGCGTGAGCCGGCGCAGGTGGTCTGCCTGGATTGCCGCCATGCCTTTCCGGCGCGCGCGCCGCTAACCCCGCAATGCCCCCAGTGTGGGCGTGCGCGCTTGCGCGTGTTTGGTGGGCGTGAATTTCACATTGCCAGTCTCGAGGTCGAAGATGAACCTGCCGATTGTTAAGCAAATTTTGAGCGCGAACGATCTGGTCGCGCGCGAGAACCGCGCGACGTTCGACGAGTTGGGCGTGTTTGTCGTCAATGTGATGGCGTCGCCGGGTGCAGGCAAGACGAGTGTGATCCTAGCGACGGCGGAGCGTTTACCGCGCCAAGTGCGCCTGGGCGTGATCGAAGGCGATCTCGCATCATCCTTGGATGCGGATAAGGTGGCGGCGTGCGGCATCCCGGTCACCCAGATCAACACCGGCGGCGGATGCCATCTCGACGCGCCGATGATTCGCACGGCAACCGCGCAATTGCCGGTGCGCGATCTCGATTTGCTGTTGATCGAAAATGTCGGCAACCTCGTGTGCCCCGCCGATTTCGCGCTGGGGGCGAACCTCGCGCTGGTGATCGCCAGCGCGCCGGAAGGGCACGACAAACCGTACAAATATCCGGGAATTTTTGCCCAAGCCGATGCCATCCTATTGAACAAGTCCGATCTGCTTGCGGTATTCGATTTCGATTTCGATTTTTTTCAGCGGGGAATTGCAATGGTCAACCCCGATGCGCCGATTTTTCCGGTCTCGTGCAAAACGGGCGCGGGCTTGGACGCTTGGCTCGCGTGGTTGCTCGAAAAACAAAAAGCGTTTCGCGAAGACGAACGCCAAGCCGCGCGCATCTAGCCGCAAAACGCAATCGAGGTGATTGGTGATTCTGGAAACACTGGTTGTTGGTCCGCTTGCCGTCAATTGTTACCTGGTCGGCGATGAACAAACGCGCGAGGCGATTGTGATCGATCCCGGCGGCGATGCGCGCGCCATTTTCGAGACGCTCAAGCGCGAAAAACTCAAACTCGTTGCGATTGCGAACACGCACGCGCATTTCGATCACGTGATCGCGCTGACGGAATTGCGCGCGCTGACCGGCGCGCCGTTTTGTTTGCATGCCGATGACGCGCCGTTGCTGGCGGCGGCGCACCAGAGCGCCGCGCTGTTCGGATTTCGGCTGGCGTCGCCCCAACCGGCAGACCGCTGGTTGCGCGCCGGCGATGCGGTGCAGGCGGGCGCGTTCGCGTTGCGCGTGTTGCACACGCCGGGGCACTCGCCTGGCGGAATTTGCCTGCTGGGCGAGCGTGCCGTGTTCGTTGGCGATACGTTGTTTGCGGGCGGCATTGGGCGCACCGATTTGCCCGGCGGCGATTACGCCACGCTAATGGCGTCCATTCGCGCGCAGTTGCTCACGTTGCCCGACGCGACGCTCGTGTACCCCGGTCATGGCGAGCCGACGACGATTGGCGAAGAGCGGCAACTCAACCCGTTTCTGCGCCCGCTAGCGACGGGTCGCTGGGACGTCTAGCCGTTCATCGAGGCTTGCGCCCTCCCGCAAGTTAGGTTTGCGGGAGGGCTTTTTATGTTTAATTTGTTCAGTCTTGACTAAACTAAATAGACGTAGTATAATCAACGCAACTCAATGAACAGAATAGAAAGGATAGACTTGATGGATAAAGAAGGCAGTTGGTTTGAGAAAAAACATTTTATCGAAGATGTCGGGCTGTTGTTCGAGCAGGGCGGTCAGCCACGCATGGCGGGGCGGATCGTTGGCTGGTTGCTGATCAGCGATCCGCCGCACCAGTCCACGAGCGATCTCGCCCAGGTGCTCGCCGCGAGTAAGGCGTCCATCAGCACGATGACGCGCTTGCTCGTGCAGATGGGATTCATCGAGCGGGTCGGTGTGCCGGGGCATCGCCGCGATCACTTTCGCATCAAAGCGGGCGCGTGGCGGGAACTGATGGAGCAACAGATGAGTGAAATCACCGCCGGGCATCAACTGATCGAGCGCGGCTTGCAACTGCTCGAAGGCAAGCCGGCGGAACTCAAGCAACGCTTGAAAGAAGCGCGCGAACTGTATACGTTTATGGAAGCGGAATTTCCGGCGTTGATGGAACGGTTCGAGCGGGAGCGCAAAAAAGCATTGCGCTGAACGAGGCGACCATGATTCTGAGAAATTTGTTGCGCCGCAAGACGCGCACCTTGCTCACGCTGATCGGGATCGCGATTGGCGTGGCGGCCGTCGTCGCGCTCTCGGCGATGGCGGAAGGGTTTATCAATTCGTACAGCACGATCCTCACCTCGTCGGGCGCAGATGTGATTGTGTCGCAAGGCGATGCGGCGGACATTATCTTGTCGGCGGTGGATGACAGCGTGGGCGCGCAATTGGCGGTAGTGCCGGGCGTCAGCAAAATTTCGGGCGTGATGCTGGGATTAGTCACGACGCCGGATGTGCCGTATTTCGTCGTCTTTGGGCTAGACCCCAAAGAGTTTGGGATGGCGCATTTCAAAGTGGTGGAGGGGACGGCGATTACCGGGCAACGCCAAATGTTGTTGGGCAAGACCGCCGCTAAAAATTTCAAAAAGAAAATTGGCGACAATTACAAGATCGAAGAAACGTCGTTTCGCATCGCGGGGATTTACGAAACCGGGCAGGGTGTCGAGGAGATGGGCGCGGTAATTACGTTGCGCGAGGCGCAAGACATTTTCAAAAAGCCGCGCCAGGTGACCTACTTTCAACTCAAAATGACGCGTCCCGATTTGACGGCGAGCACGATTAAGGAGATCGAACGGCGGTTGCCGAAACTTGCCGCGTCACGTTCCGCCAACTACATGGACGATCAGCAGGAAACGCAGATGCTCCGCGCGATGGGCTGGTTTATCGGCTTGCTGGCGGTGGTGGGCGGCGGCTTGGTGATGATGAACACGATGCTGATGAGCGTGTTCGAGCGCACGCGCGAGATCGGCGTGCTGCGCGCGTTGGGTTGGCGGCGGACGCGCGTGTTGCGTTTGATCATCGGCGAAGCGTTGGTGTTGAGCGCGCTGGGTGGCTTGGTCGGTATCGGGTTGGGAACGGGGATGGTCATTGCGCTCAACCAACTGCCGGCATTGGCGGGCATGTTTCAAAGTGTGCTCACGCCGGAGTTGTTTGTCCAAGCCATGCTGATCGCGCTGTTTCTCGGCGTGGTGGGCGGCGTGTATCCGGCGTGGCGTGCGGCGCAACTTCAACCGGTCGAGGCGATGCGCTACGACGGAGCAGGCGCACAGGGCCAAGCGCGCAATTCCGATGTGTCATGGTTTGCCAATTTGGCAGGCGTCACGCTCCGCAATATTTTTCGGCAACGCACGCGTGCGATCTTGACGACGCTGGCGATTGGCGTCGGCGTGGGCTTGGTCGTCGCGCTCGGCGGCTTGGCGGATGGCATGGTCGCGCAATTGTCGGCGTTGGGCGGCAAGAGCGGCGAATTGACGGTGAGCGAAGCCAAATCGTCCGACATGTCGCTGGCGAAAATTGACGACAAGGTCGGGCGCTGGATCGCCGGGTTGCCGGCGGTCGAGCACGTTTCCGGCGCGTTGATCGGCTTCACGACTCTGCCGGGCGCGGCGTATTTCATCGCATTCGGTTTGGAGCCGACCGGGTATGCGATTCGGCATTACAACGTGACGGAAGGCGAGCGGATTCGTTCGCCGCGCGATATGTTGCTGGGCAAAGTCGCGGCGAAAAATTTCAAGAAAAAAGTTGGCGATCCGATTACCATGTCCGGCGCGGCGTTTCGCGTCGTCGGCATCTACGAAACCGGCTCCGGCTTTGAGGATGGCGGCAGTGTGATCGCGCTGGCGGAGGCGCAACGCTTGTTCAAGAAACCCAACCAGGTTAGTTGGTACTTTGTCAAACTCAAAGACCTGGGACAAGCGGAGACGGTCAAGCAACAAGTCGAAGCCCGGTTTCCCGAAGTGAGTGTAACCAAGTCGTCCGAGTACGCGGACAAGACGAACGATATGAAATCGTTTCGCGCGATGACCGCCGCGCTCTCGTTTCTCTCGGTCGTGATTGGCGGCGTCGGCATTATGAACGCGATGCTGATGAGCGTGTTCGAGCGCACGCGCGAAATCGGCACGTTACGCGCGCTGGGTTGGCGGCGGCGGCGCGTGATCGGACTGATCGTCCGCGAGTCGCTCGTGCTCAGTTTTTTGAGCGGCTTGGCGGGCATCGCCGTCGGCGTTGGCTTGGGCAAGGTGATCGAACTCGAACCTTCGATGGGCGGGTTTTTGAAATCGGTTTACTCGCCGCCGCTGTTGTTGCAAGCGATGATCGTCGCGTTGGGGCTGGGCGCAATCGGCGCGCTGTATCCGGCGTGGCGCGCGGCAAATCTGTCGCCGATTGAAGCGTTGCGGTACGAATAGCGCGGCAGGCGTGAAAATTCTAGATCGGGGAGGCGCGAATGAATTGGCGCAATCTGGTGGTGGGTGTGGTCGTGTTGGGTGTGGCGGGCGTGGCATTTTTGACGATGGGCGGGCAAGCGTGGATCACTCCCCAGCCCACGCCGACGCCGCTTGCCGCATTGAACGATCTCGATAACCTCGTGGCGGCGTCGGGGACGTTAGTGCCGGCAAAACGCGCGAACCTGGGTTTCCAAGTGGCGGGCAAGGTCGCGCTGATCACTGTCAAGCCGAACGACGTGGTCAAGCGCGGCGATGTGTTGCTCAAATTGGATGCGACGCAAGAGGAAGCGGCAATCGCCGCGGCGCGCGCCGCGCTCGCGCAAGTGCGCGCGGGTCCGACAAAAGAGGAGATCGCGGTCGCGCAAGCGAATCTCGAAACGGCAAAGGCGCAACTGGCGAAGGTGCGCGCGCCGGCAACCGCCGAGGACGTGCAAGCGGCGCAAGCGGTGATGATTCGCGCGGATGCCAATGCGCGCGCGGCGCAAGCGGAGTACGACAAGGTGCGCGGCGATCCCCAGGTTGGGATGTTGCCGCAGAGTCAGGCGTTGCATCTCGCCACGCAAGAGTACCGCGTCGCGGAGGCGCGGTACCGCCAGGTGTTGAAAGGCGCAACGCCGGAAGATATTCGCATTGCCGAGACGAACGTCGCCACCGCGCAAGCGGCGTTGATGCGCGCGCAACTTGGCGCGCGCCCGGAAGACATTGCGGCGGCGCAAGCCAAGGTGGAGCAAGCCATCGCGGCAATTTCGGTGATGACGCTGACTGCGCCGTTCGCCGGCACGATTGCCGCTGTCAATATCAAAGAGGGCGAGACGGCAACGCCGGGCGTCGCGCTGATCACGCTGGGCGATCTGTCGCAATTGCGATTGGAGACGGACGATCTCAGCGAGACGAACATCGCCCGGATTAAACTGGGTCACGCGGTGAGCGTCACGTTCGACGCGTTGCCGGGCAAAATTTTTCCGGGCACGGTGACGTACATCGCGCCGATTGCGGCGGCGAAGCAGGGCGGCACGAACTATACGATCTATGTCGAATTTCCCAAGCTCGATCCCGCATTGCGTTGGGGCATGACCGGGCATATCGAGATCAACACCAAGCAGTGAGGTTGGTAATGATGAATCAAAGCATCGCCTATCTCGACATGCAAGCGTATGTTGGGATTACCAAACATATCGGCGGTCGCGCGGCAACCGATCAATTGCTCGCGTGGTGTCACGTGGAAAATGCGCGTGCGGTTCTGTGCGTGGGGTGCGGCATCGGGGTCAGCACGGCGCACATTGCGAAAAAATATGATTGCCACGTTGTGGGCGTGGACATTTCGGACAAGATGATCGCCTGGGCGCGTGAACGCGCAAGACGAGAAGGCGTCGAATCCAAAATTGAATTTCGCACGGCGGATATACAGGATTTGCCCTTTGAAACGGATCGCTTCGATGCAGTCATCGTCGAGTCGGTGGTGGCGTTTGTGCCGGACAAGGCGCGCGCGATTCGTGAATGTGTGCGCGTGACCCAGCCCGGCAGTTACGTGGGATTGAACGAATCGTTTCTCACTCAGGCGTTGCCTCCCGAATTGACGGAGATGCTGGGACGAACATTGGGTGGAATCGAATTGCCACGGTTGGAAACCTGGCAAGCGCTGTGGGCTGATTCGGGATTGCAAGACTGCGGGTTGCAAACCTATGCGATTGATGCGCGTCAAGAAGTGCGTGACCGGATTCAGTGGATTGGCGTGCGTTGGTCATTAGAAGCGTTCGCGCGATTGTTCCAGCTTTATCTCACAAGCCCGGAAGCGCGAGCGTCCATCCGTGAGCAGTATGGCTCGACCGCGAATGTGCTGGACAAGCTAGAGTACGTGCTCTTGACCGGGAAAAAATGCGCGTAACAAGCGCATTGGTGAAAGGATACCATGACAAACGAAAAGAAAATCGTTTGGCGCGATACAACCGTTCGCCGTGCGGTGGCGGGCTTGGTTGTGATCACCTTGATGCCTGCCGCGATCCTATTTATCGCGGCAGGCCGCGTGGATTGGTGGGAAGCGTGGGTGATGATCGCCGTGCTTGCGCTTTCGATGATTGCGAGTCGTGTGGTTATGTTTCGCACGCATCCCGATCTTGCCATGGAGCGCGCGCGTTGGACGGAGGATCGAAATATCAAAGCGTGGGACAAGTACTTGATGCCGCTGGTTGCGCTTTATGGGCCCGCGCTGATGTGGCTCGTCGCCGGGTTGGATAAACGCTGGAATGCTTCGCCACCGCTCGCAATTGAGTTGGAGATCGCCGCGTTCGTTGTGGTGATCCTGGGATATCTGATCAGCATTTGGGCGTTTATCGAAAACAATTTTTTTTCGACGGTCGTGCGGATTCAAACCGAGCGCGGGCATTCGGTCGTTTCAGCCGGTCCGTATCGCTGGGTGCGGCATCCCGGTTACGCCGGCGGTTTCGTCGGTTTTTTGGCAACGCCGATTGCGCTGGGTACGCTGTGGGTGTTTGCGCCGGCGGTGTTG
The DNA here is from genome assembly GCA_903825565.1 of uncultured Anaerolineales bacterium. Taxonomy (GTDB): domain Bacteria; phylum Chloroflexota; class Anaerolineae; order UBA4142; family UBA4142; genus CAIKBD01. The sequence continues at coordinate 7,060 of CAIKBD010000238.1, forward strand.
ACCTGCATCGCCATCGTTGCGCGCACGGCGTTGGAAGATCGCACACTGCAGAATGAACTGGCGGGTTATCGCGAGTACGCCGCGCGTGTGCGTTATCGGTTGTTGCCCGGGGTGTGGTAGTGTCCAAATGCAAAAGGGTTGAGAAGGCAAAGAGGGCAGACGAAAGAGTAGTTCGATGACAACACAAATCGAAAATCGAGAATCGCAAATCGAAAATCCCCCCATTGTGGTCGAAGCGCGCGATCTCACGAAAATTTACGGCGATGGCAACGGCGTGCGCGCGCTCGACGGCGTGAACCTGGTGATCGGCGCGGGCGAATTTGTCGCCGTGATGGGACCCTCGGGGAGCGGCAAGAGCACGTTGCTGAACATTCTCGGCGCGCTGGATCGCCCGACGCGCGGCGTGTGCCGGGTCAACGGGCAGGAACTGGCAAAGGTGCGCGACCTGGATCGCTTTCGCAGTAAGACGGTGGGGTTTGTGTTTCAACTGCACAACTTGATCCCGACGTTGAGCGCAATCGAAAATGTCGAGGTGCCGTTGCAGGAAGAGCGGATGAGCGACGGCGCGCGACGCAAACGCGCGGAGGAATTGTTGCGTTTGGTTGGGCTGGGGGATCGCCTCCATTTTATGCCGAGCCAACTTTCCGGCGGGCAACGCCAACGCGTGGCGATTGCGCGCGCGTTGGCGAATCAGCCGGCGATCATCCTCGCCGATGAGCCGACCGGCAATCTCGATAGCAAGAGCACGGACGAGATTATGGACTTGTTGCGGCAACTCAACCGCGAGCGCGGCACGACGTTCATCGTCGTCACGCACAACCCGGCAGTGGCGCGCGCGGCGGATCGCATCATCACCGTGCGCGACGGGAAAATCCGGCGCGATGAAAAAATTGACAATGTGTATCTCGAAGACTTGCGCGAGTTCAAAGAGTCTGCGCTGGGGCACGCGTTGCTCGACGGCGAAACGCCCGGCGAGTTGCGCGAGTTTGGTATCGTGCAAGCCGCCGCGCCACTGCGCGAATTGCTCAAACGCGTGTGACCGATTGACGCGCGCGCGTTTCGTTGTATAATTTGCGCGGTTCGTTGCCGCGCGGCGTCGAGCGTGCGAGGTTTGTCAATGTGCCCGCTCTGGTTTTTGCCGGAGCGGGTTTCGCTTTTGCCGGCGGCAGTTGAGGGGTTGAGATGAGTCAAGATAAAAAACAAGATACGTTCATCGAATTGAGCAAAGCCCTGATTGGTTGCGGGGGCGGCATTGCCGCGGCGTGCATCACCGGCGTCTTTGCGCTCGTTGCCATTCTCGCGCCGCGCTTGCCGCTGTTCAACGAAACGCCCACACCCACGTCGACGCCGGGCGTCGCGGCGGCGACGAGTCAGTTCGGTGCGCTGGTCATCGCCGCTGATGTCACCGCCGATTTCAAACCCATCGAAGCGGGCACGCGTTTCCCGGAAGGCGTCACGCGCATCTGCGCGCTGTTTCCGTACGCGGGGATGACGCCCGGCACGGTGTGGCGCGACGAGTGGTACGTGAACGGCAAATTGCAAGAGCATTTGACCGAGCGCAAAATTTGGCGCGGCGAAGCGAACGGCGTCGAGTGGGTGGGCGTGACTGCGGGCGCGGGGCTGGATGTGGGGCAGTGGGAGGTGCGGCTGTACCTGGGTGAGCGGCTCGCGCAAAAGGCGGCCTTTACGATAGACAAGCGCGCGGTGGGCGCGCCGTTCTTCGGTACGATCCATTTTGCCGAAGACCAACACGCCGATAAACCGGTGCGTGTGCATCAGCCGGATGAGCTTTGGGCGCGCGGCACGCCCCAGGTCTATGCGTTTTTCGACGCGGGCAATATGCCGCCTGGGATCGTGTGGCGGCGCGAGTGGTACCGCGACGGGCAACTGCTCGCCGATTTGGTGAAGGAGCAAACCTGGGATTTGGCGGCGAACGAAAGCGATTACTGGGTCAGTCTCCAAGACGAGGGTGGTTTGCGCGTGGGCACGTATCTCTTGAAATTGTATGTCGCGGGCGCGCTGACGCAACTGGGATCGTTTACGATTGCGCCGTAGGCAGGGCGATAAGACAGAACTGCGTATCCATGCTATAATGCGCGCCATGTCACCACTCACTGCCGTCCGCCTCAAAGGTCTCACCGCCGCCGTGATCTGGGGCGCGTCGTTCGTCGCCACCAAAGCGGCATTGTCCGAAATTCATCCCGTGACGCTGATCGTTTTGCGTTTTGCGCTTGGTCTCGGCGTGCTGGGCTTGGCGGTGTGGCAGGCGCGGACGTTTCGGCGCATCACGCGCCGCGATCTATTTCTGCTGGCGGTGCTCGGCACGCTGGCGATTGCCGTGCACCAGGGCTTGCAAGCGACCGGCTTGCTGTTCACCTCGGCGAGCAACATGGCTTGGCTCGTAGCGATGCAACCGGTCTTTACGGCGATCCTCGCGTGGCTTTTTCTCGCCGAAGTGTTTGGCATCGTCAAGATTGCCGGCTTGGTGATCGCGTTCGCGGGCGCGATCCTCGTCGTCACCAAAGGCGTGTTCTCGCCGGACGCGTTGCGCTTGCCCGGCACCTTGGGCGATCTGCTGGCGTTGGCGAGCGCGCTCAATTGGACGATCTTTTCAGTCGCCAGCAAACCGATGTTGCGCCGCTTGCCGCCGTCGTTGATGATGGCGTATGTGATGGGCATCGGCTGGCTGATCGTCTTGCCGTTTTTCGTCGCGGCGCAAGGTTGGCACGACCTCAGCCGTTTGACGCCGACAGGGTGGGGCGCAGTCGCGTTCCTCGGCATCTTTTGTTCCGGTATCGCGTACATTTTTTGGTACGACGCGCTCGCGCACATTGACGCCTCCCAGGTCGCCGCGTTCATTTACCTCGAACCGTTCGTCACGGTCGTCGTGGCGGCAATCGTTTTGCACGAAGCGTTCACGCCGATTTCGATCATCGGCGGCGTGTTGATCTTGCTCGGCGTTGCGCTCGTCAATCGCGCGCCGACCACGCGCCAAGTGGCAGGAGCGCCCGGTGCGAGTGATTGAGGCGATCTTCCGTTACCTAAGACAAACCGGGCGCGATGCGCGCGCCGCCGTTGGACGCGTGGCGCGCGACCGCGCCGCGTTGATCACTATCCTCGTGCTAGCGTTGCCCTGGTGGGCGCTCGTTTTCATCCGCGCCAACGCCGACTGGGTGGCGAGTCTCGGCGGGATGATCGCCATCGCGTTTACGTTTTGGTGGATGTCGCGCTCGGGCGCGATGCCGGCGCTGCAAGTTGCCAAGCCGCGCGCCGAAACCGGTTTGGCGGTGGCGCTCGTCGGGTGGTGGATGCTTTGGCGCACCGGAATTTGCGCGCACTATTTTTTCTTTTTGCCGAGCGATTTCAATTGCTTCAAAAACGGCGTGTTCGAAATTGCGCCCAAAGTGATCGAGCAAGTGATTTTGCCGATTGCGATTTTGCGCGCGGCGGGCTATTCCTTTCGCGCGCAAGGTCTCGCGTGGAGTTGGCGCGCGTGGTGGATCGCGTTGCCCGCGCTGATCGCGTTGAGCGGCTATGGCGTGTTCAACCACTGGAACGATCTTGCCAAGTTCGGCGCGAACAGCGTCGAGTATTTTTTTGCCGCTGGCTTGCCGGAAGAAGTTTTATTCCGCGCGTTCCTGTTGACGCGGCTCGAAGCGTGGTGGCGCAGTCCGGCGTGGGGCTTGTTCGGCTCTGCGATCATTTTCGGGTTGACGCATTTGCCGATTGATTATCTGGTGTTCACCCAGCGCAATTGGAGCGAAACCTGGATTCTCGTGCTCACCTTCCAAGCCGGATTCGGCGCGGTGTTTGCCTTTGCGTACCAACGCACGCGCAATGTGTTGCCGCTCGCCATTGTGCACGCGCTTGTAGACGCTCTGTAATTCAATTTTCGATTAGTGATTCGGCAATCGCAAATCGAAAATCGCAAATTGAAAATGGCGGATCAACTCAACTCGACGCGTCTGTTGCAGGCGCGCAAAATTCAGCATGTGGTAAAAACCTACGACGCGACCGGCGCGTTTCATTCGGCGACGGATGCGGCGGCGTTGATCGGCGCGCCGGTCGCATCGGTGTACAAAACGCTCGTCGTGTTGCGCGAACCGGCGCAAGCCGGCAAACCGCTACTCGTGCTGATCGCGGCGCAACGCGAAGTGGATTTGAAATTGCTTGCCAAGTCGCTCGGCGAAGCGAAACAGAAATTGCGAATGGCGACGCAACGCGAAGCGGAAGCGCTCACCGGTTTGCAGGTGGGCGGCATCAGCGCGCTGGCTCTGCTCAATCGCGGTTTTGAAATTTGCGTGGATGAACCGGCGCTCGCGCTCGCACAGATTCACATTAGCGCGGGACAACGCGGCGTGGATGTGCAACTCGCGGTCAAGGATTTGATCGCGCTGACGCGCGCCAAAACGGTCAGGGCGACGCGTGACACGCGAAACGAAGAATGAGGTGAGACGATGAAAGCACTTGCGTTTATGGAGCACGGCGGAATCGAAAAATTGCAACTGCTAGACGTGCCGCCGCCCGATGTCGGAGCGGATGAGGTTTTGGTTGGAGTGCAAGCCGTCGCGCTCAACCGGCTCGATCTGTTTACGCTCGGCGGCTTGCCCGGCTTGAAACTGCCGATGCCGCACATTCCGGCGGGCGACGTTGCCGGCGTCGTCGCCAAAATTGGCGCGGCGGTAAGCGGCGTGGAGGTGGGGCAACGCGTGCTCGTCAATCCCAGTTTGTGGTGCGGGCGGTGCGAATTTTGCACGAGCGGCGAAGAAAGTTTATGCAACGATTTCAAAATTCTCGGTGAGCACGTGTGGGGCGGGGCGGCGGAACTGGTGCGCGTGCCGGCGCGCAATGTGTTGCCGATCCCGGATGCGTTGCCGTTTGAAATCGCCGCCGCCGCGCCGCTGGTGTACCAAACGGCGTGGCGCGCGCTCATCTCGCGCGCCCGGTTGAAAATTGGCGAGGACGTGCTGATCCTTGGCGCGGGCGCGGGCGTTTCCACCGCGGCGATCCAAATTGCGAAACACGCCGGCGCGCGCGTGTTTGTCACTTCCTCGTCCGACGAAAAATTGCCAAAGGCAAAGACGCTGGGCGCGGACGTGGCGATCAACTACACGACCCAGGAATGGGACAAGGAAGTGTGGAAGGCGACGAACAAGCGCGGCGTGGATGTCGTGTTCGAATCGGTCGGCGCGGCGACGTGGCTCAAAGCGATTCGCGCGCTCCGCAAGGGCGGGCGGCTCGTGACGATTGGCGCGACGACGGGGCCCAATCCGCCGGAAGAGATTCGCCAAATTTTTTGGAAACAGATTGACATCTTGGGTTCGACGATGGCGAATCAGCGCGAGTTCCGCGAAGTGATGCGTTTGGTTTTGCGCGGCGAGTTGAAACCGGCGGTGGATAGCGTGTTCCCGCTTGCACGCGGACGCGAAGCGTTCGCGCGGTTGAGCCGGGGCGAGCAATTCGGCAAAATTGTATTGACGGTCTGAAGCGAAAATGGCGATTCACGATACGTTTGAAAATGGCGCGCATCCATCCTGGGTGCGCTTTTGCATTGGGCACGCCGACCTGGAGCGCGCGCCGGGTGTGTTGCGCTTTGTGGTGGATGGCGCGCAAGCCGGGCAACTGTCCGACGCGGAACTCGACGATCATCGCACCGCGCCGCGTGAGCGCCTGGCGTGGCGACCGCCGTTGCGGCTGACGGTGCGCGCGCGGATGAGTCATCGCGCCGGCGAAATGCTCGGCACTGCCGGGTTCGGCTTTTGGAACGATCCGTTCGACTGGGTTGGCAACGTGCAAACGCCGCCGAACGCGCTATGGTTTTTCTACGGCTCGCCGCACAGCGATATGGCGTTTGTCCCCGGCGTGCGCGGGCACGGCTGGAAAGCGGCGACGTTGAACGCGGGACGGGCGGACAAACTGACGATGGCGCTTGGTAATTTCGTGTTCAAGTTGCCGGGGCTGAGTAAACTGGTTTTCAACTTGGCGCAAACGCGAATTCACGCGCACGAAAAAATTTTGGACGATGTGGCGTTGACCGAGTGGCACGTTTATCGTTTGGATTGGCGCGCGCAGGAAGCGATCTTTTTCGTGGACGAGGTGCCAGTGTTGCGCGCGCCGCATCCGCCGACCGTGCCGCTCGGTTTTGTTGCCTGGGTGGATAACAACGCGGCGACGATGGGACCCGGACGCGATTTCGATTTTCAGCGCATCGCCGTTCCGCAACGACAATGGCTGGAATTGGCGCGCGTGCAGATCGAGCCGCTGGCGTGAAAATTTCGGTTCACACGCGCGCGATCCTCGAAGCGTTCCTGGTCACGTTTCTCTGGTCAACTTCCTGGGTGCTGATCAAGATTGGGCTAACCGATTTGCCGGCGCTGACGTTTGCCGGCTTGCGTTACGCGACTGCGTTCCTTTGCTTGCTCCCCTGGGTGTTGCGCCCAAGTTACGCGGCGCAATGCCGGCGATTGACACGCGGCGATTGGCTGGGTTTGCTCGCGCTGGGCGTGCTGATGTACGCGGTGACGCAGGGCGCGCAGTTCATCGGCTTGGCGTACCTGCCCGCCGTTACCGTGAGTTTGCTGTTGACGCTGACCGTGTTTGTTGTGCCGCTGTTCGGTATCGGCTTGCTCGCCGAGTACCCCACCGCCGCGCAGTGGGGCGGCGTCGCGCTGTTCCTCGTCGGCGCGGCGGTGTACTTTTATCCGGCGGTGTTGCCGGCTGGCGAACTGACCGGCATTATAGTCGTGCTGATTGGCGTGTTAGCCAATGCGCTCTCGGCAATCCTGGGTCGGCGGATCAATCGCGCCGGGCGCATCGCGCCGTTGATCGTGACGGCGGCGAGCATGGGCATTGGCGCGGCGGTGCTGTTGGGCGGCGGCGCGTTCGTGCAGGGCTTGCCGCATTTGACCGGGACGCACTGGGCGATCATTATTTGGCTCGCGGTCGTCAATACCGCGTTTGCTTTTACGCTGTGGAATCGCACGCTACAAATCCTGTCCGCGCTCGAATCGTCGCTCATCAACAACACGATGCTGATCCAGATTGCGATCCTCGCGTGGGTTTTCCTCGGCGAAACGTTGGCCGCGCCGAAAATATTGGGACTGGCGCTTGCGAGCACGGGCGTTTGGCTGGCACAACGATGGCGCGCCCCGATTGCATAAATGGGCAGCGTGGATATAATTCAGCCATCCCACTTTCAGACTCAAGGAGCCATTCGTTGGCATATCATATTGTTGCCGATTGCATTACGTGCGGTATTTGCATCAACAAGTGTGCGAACCAAGCGGTGTATCTGACGGCGGACGAATGTTACGCGATTGATCCGTGTCGGTGTACCGAGTGCATTGATCTGCCGAAACGCCGGTGTCACGCGATCTGTCCGGTCGGCGCGATTCAACCCGATCCCGCCCATCGTGAAACCGCCGCGCAATTATGGGCGAAACAGCGTACGCGCCGCAGTAACGTCGCGCTCGATCAACCCTGACGCGAATGGATTAACTTGCCATGTCCCAGGAAATTTTGCGCCCGCTCAACCTTACCGAGGCGCTACAATTTTTAGCGGCGCATCAACCCCACGCGCGCATCGTCAACGGCGCGACCGATCTTCCGCACGAGATCGCGCACGGGGTGCGCGCGCCGCAAACGCTGATCGACATTCGCCTCGTGCCCGACCTGAAATTCATCCGCGAGGCAGGCGATTTCGTGCAGCTGGGCGCAAGCGTGACGCACGCGCATGTGCTCGCCTCGCCGTTATTGGCGGCGCGGGCGTTGCCGCTCGTCCGCGCGTGTCAATTGATCCGCGATCCGCAAGCGCGCGAACGCGGCACCATTGCCGGCAATGTCGCCGGCGCGCTCTCGACCAACTTGACGATTGCCGCGTTGTGGGCGATGGGCGCGCAAGTCGTGTTGAAAAGCGTGCGCGGGGAACGCCTCGTCACGTTCAACGAATTTTTCAAGGGCGTGCGCCAAACCGCCATGCTGGCGGATGAAATGGTCTACGCCATCGCGTTTTCAAAAATGTCGGACAAGGATCGCGGCGCGTTCGTCGCCACAGGGTGGTCGCGCGAAGATGCGCAGGCGAATGTGACGTGCGCGGTCGTGCTGGAATTTGAAGGCGACGAAATTTCCAACGCGTGGATCACGCTGGGCGGTGTCGCGCCAACGGTGGTGAATGCCGTCGAAGCGGAGCAGGCGCTTGTGGGGCAGTGGCTCAACGACGCGGCGATTGATCAAGCGGCGGAACTGGCGATGAATGTCGTCGTCACCGATCCCGACAAGATCGAAACGGTGCGCGTGCTGGTGACGCAAGCGTTGCGAGAAATTTAGCGCGGTGACGCGCCGCAAAAAAGGATCGTATGCCCGTACCCAAACGTAGTGAAATCAAACCGGGATTGCGTGTTCAGATCGTTTTGAAACAGGATCAGCGCACCGGCAAATTGACGGAAGGTATTGTCGCTCGCATTTTGACGAGCAGTGGCACGCACCCGCACGGCATCAAGGTGATGCTCGAAGACGGCAAAGTCGGGCGCGTGCAACAGATCGTGCCCGAATGATCCGCCTCGCCTATTTTATTTCCCCGCACGGATTTGGGCACGCGGCGCGCGCTGCCGCCGTGATGGCTGCCCTCCACGCGCACAACCCCGCGTTCCATTTTGAAATTTTTACGCGTGTGCCGCGCTGGTTCTTTGCCGAATCGGTGCGCGGCGCGTTCACGTACCACGCGTGGCTCACCGATGTTGGGCTGGTGCAAGACTCGGCGTTGCGCGAAAATATTCCGCAAACGCTCACCCAACTCGCCGAGTTTTTTCCGTTCGCCGCCGCGCCGGTCGCCGCGCTCGCCGCACGCGTCGCGCGGTTAAAGTGTCGCGCCGTGTTGTGCGATATTGCGCCGCTAGGGATCGCCGTGGCGCGGCAAGCCGGCGTGCCATCGGTCTTGATCGAAAATTTCATGTGGGATTGGATTTACGGCGGCTATGCGCGCGCCGAGGCGCGCTTTCAACCGCACATTGCTTTTTTGCGCGGCGTGTTTCGTTCGGCGGATTGGCACATTCAAACGGAGCCGGTTTGCCGGCGCACGTGCGCCGATCTTGTCGTGCCACCGGTGGCGCGCGAGCCGCGCACGCCGGCAAAGACGATTCGCGCGGAACTCGGCATCCCGCGTGGCGCAAAAGTCGTGCTGATCACTATGGGCGGCATTCCGCAACAGCACGCGTTCCTCGAACAGTTGACGCAAGTTCCGCGCGTGCATTTCATTCTGCCGGGCAACGGCGCGCGCGAGGAAAAGCGCGACAATGTGATCGGGTTGCCGCACCGTTCGCGTTTCTATCACCCGGATTTGCTGAATGCGAGCGACGCGGTGATCGGCAAAGCCGGCTACAGCACCGTCGCGGAGGCGTATCGCGCCGGCATTCCGTTTGGGTACATTGCGCGCGCCAAATTCCGCGAATCGAAGCCGCTCGGCGATTTTATCGAGACGGAGATGCGCGGACGGGAAATTTCGGCGCGGGCGTTTGAAACCGGCAAGTGGCTGGCGGCGTTGCCGGCGTTGCTCGAACTGCCGCGCGTCGCGCGCACCGTGCCGAATGGCGCGGCGCAGATCGCGCGCTGGTTCGTCGCGGGGTAAAAAAACTCCCAGGTTTGATCAACCTGGGAGTTTGCATTTTCGTTAAAACAGTTTTAGCCAATTTGTGTTGCCGACGATGCCGCACGAGAACAGCACGAATAAAATCAGCAACAGGATGCCGCACCCCAGCCCGGAACAGGTGCATCCTTTGCCAAAGCCAAAGGTATCTTGCAACCAGTCGAACAGGGTGTTCATCATGATCAGTTCAAACAAACCGGCGAGACAGCCCTGGCGTTCGTTTCGCATTGTTGCCCCCAATCGTTATTTGGCGACGCCAAACATGCCCATTGACCACGCGGCGAGGTTGAAGAACGGTTCGGGATACACCGCCATCACGAGCACCAGCGCGGCGGACACAACGAGCGAGAACGTGATCGGCGGCGCGAGGCGGATGGGCGCGGTGTCCTTGCCGGCTTCAAAGAACGCGGCGCGGACGACGCTGAAATAGTAGAAAACGGAAATGACACTGTTGATCACGCCGATGGCGGCGAGAACCAAAAAGCCCTCGCGCAATGCCGCGCCGAACACAAAGAACTTGCCGATGAAACCGGCGGTCGGCGGGATGCCGGCGAGCGAGAGGAAAAAGATCACGAACAGCGCGGCGATGAAGGGGGCGCGCTTGACCAAGCCCTTGTAATCGTCAATCTCGACAGCGCCGGTCGCGTTCTCGATGGCAATCACGCAAGTAAAGGCGCCCAGGTTCGTGAAGAGATAGGCGAACAGATAGATCAGCACGCCGTTCAAACCGGAAAACGGCGACGCGCCGTTCAAGTTGACGCTGACTAAACCGATCAGGATGTAGCCGGCTTGCGCGATGGACGAGTACGCCAACAGGCGTTTGACGTTCTTTTGGCGGAGCGCGACCAGGTTGCCGAGTGTCATCGTTAAAACGGAAATAACGGTGAGGAGCGCGATCCATTCGTTTTTGAACGCCGGCAACGCTGTCAGCAAGACGCGCAAGAGCACGGCGAACCCGACGGCTTTGGGTCCCACCGAGAGGAACGCGGTGACAGGCGTGGGCGCGCCTTCGTAGGTGTCGGGTGCCCATTGGTGGAATGGCACGAGCGAGATTTTGAAACCCAGCCCGGCGATTACGAGCGCGGTGGAGACGAGTGCGACGATGCGCGTGGGCACGTCGTTGCGTGCGGCGAACGTTGCCGTGATGTCGGCAAAGTTGAGCGAGCCGCTAATGCCGTAGAGCAAGGACAAGCCGTACAGCATCAGTGCGCTGGTGATTGCGCCGTAGAGAAAATATTTGATCGCCGCTTCGTTCGATTTCTTGTCTTCGCGCAAGAACCCCGTGAGCAGGTACGACATATAACTGAGAAATTCGATGGACAAGTAGATCATGAGCAGACTGGCGGAACTTGCCATCATCATCATCGCCAGTACGGCGAACGTGAACAGCGCGAGAAACTCGCCGCGATAAGGGGTGCGGTCGCGCAAATAGTCCAGCGAGACGAGCGTGACGAGGATGCCGGCGATTGCCGCCAGCAGTTTGAAAAAGATCGCGAACGTATCCACGACGTACATCTGCGCGAACAGCGCCATGTTCCAGCCCCAGCCCAGCAACGCCGTCGCCAACGCGATGACAAAGCCGAGCACGGTGAGCCACGCTAACGCCGCGCGGCTGCGTTCGCGCCAGATTAGATCCACCGCCAAGATCACCATGCCGAATACCGCCAGGGTGATCTCGGGCAGGATCAGGTAGAGTGTTGTAGCATCAGGCATAACAACCCCATAAGACAAGTCAACTAGCAATCAGGGTTCCGTCGCTCAAGGATCGGGCAACCGCTTGCCCAATCCACGGTGCGGCTAGAATTTGATTGCGCTGAGAATCGCAGTCGAGAGCGTATTGATTGTGTTGAGGATCACTGAAGGATAGACGCCGATCAACACCATCAAGAAAATCAGCGGCGCGACGGTGATCGCTTCAAAGCGCACCAAGTCGTTCAAGTGGATGCCGTGCGATTCCTTTTCCTTCCACTTGGCGTCGTCGAACGCGCCGAGCAAAACTTTTTGGATCACTTTCCACAACAGCATCGCGGCGCCAAACACAATGCCCAGGACGGAAATGGTGGAGAGCACGCTCATCGTGGCGAACGCGCCGCGGAACACCATAAACTCGCTGATGAACCCTGCCAAGCCGGGCAAACCGAGCGAGGCAAACGTGGCGGTCAACAGAATCGCGCCGTACACCGGAATTTTCGCGCCCAAGCCGCCGAACTCTGCCAGTGCGCGCGTGTGGGCGCGTTCGTACAACATGCCGACGATAAAGAACAGCGCGCCGGTGATGACGCCGTGATTGAACATTTGCAAAATCGCGCCGTTCAGCGCAATCGCGCGGTCATCCACCTTCGCCGCGCCGACGGCGACTGCCGCTGCGATCCCCAGGATCACATAGCCCATGTGGTTCACGGAGGAGTACGCGATCAGCCGCTTGAAATCGGTTTGCGCCATTGCGGCGAGCGCGCCGTACACAATCGAGATCGCCGCGAGGATGCCGATGATCGTGGCGTTCGCTTGGAACGCTTGCGGAAAGATCGGGACGAGCACGCGCACGATCCCATACGTGCCTAGTTTTAGCAGGATGCCGGCAAGAATGACCGAGCCGGCAGTGGGCGCGGCGGTGTGCGCGTCGGGCAACCACGTGTGGAACGGGAAGAGCGGGACCTTGATGGCGAACGCGATAAAGATCGCCCAGAACGCCAGCGTTTGAAAAGTCCAGTCGTTCGCAAACGGTTTCTTCGCCGCCAGCTCGATAAAGTCAAACGTGCCGAGCGTGGTCGCGCTACTCGTGTTGATGTACATTGCGATGATCGCCAAGAGCATGAACACGGAGCCGGCGAGCGTGTAGAGAAAGAACTTGATGGACGAGTACAGTGGGCGGTCTTCCTTGTGGCCCCAGATCGCGATCAAGAAGTACATCGGCACCAAGCCCAATTCCCAGAACACATAGAACAGGAAGAAATCGAGCGAGACGAACACGCCGAGCATCCCGACTTCGAGCAACAGGAACATGAAGAAAAATTCGCGGATGCGTTCGTGAATCGTGAACGACGAATAGTACAGCGACAAGACGGTGAGCAGGGTGGTGAGCCAGACGAGCGGCATACTCAAGCCGTCCACGCCGAGGTGATACCGCACGTTGATCGCGCTGATCCACATCGCGGTTTCTTCAAACTGCATTTTGGAAACCGCCGGGTTGTACAACCCGAACCATAAGAACGAGGCGACCGCCAGCGGAACCAAACTCCAAATGATCGCGAACCATTTGATCTGCGAGTCCGCCTGTGCGCTCTTGGGAATCAAGAGGACGATCACTGCGCCGATTAACGGCAATGCAACCAGCAGAGAAAGCCAAGGTACCATCGAAGTGTCCTCCGGGAAATCCTATCGAATCAGGAAAAATACGAGCACGCAAATTGTCGCGCCGGTCACAGCCAGCAAAAGATAATTTTGCACGCGCCCGGTTTGAATCAGTTTGAGTCCGTCGCCGATCTCTTCAGTGACGACGCCAACCAGGTTGACCGCGCCATCCACGAACGTCTTGTCAATCCAACCGCTCACCGTCGCGAGCGCGCGCCCTAGCGCGGCGACCAGGTTGACCATGCCATCCACAATTGCCTTGTCGAACGCGTAGCAGACTTCGGAGAGCCAGCCGACGAACATCAGCAACAACCCAGGTTGCACGCGTACCGAATCGGCTTTGCCGGTTTTGCCGGCGGGACCGGCTTTTTGCGCGATCACAACGCCGTACAATTCGTCCATAAAGTACTTGTTGCGGAGCAATGTCCACACGGGACCCAACACCATCAGGGGATCGCGTTGCCCGTGTTTGAGCGGGCGTAAGCCGTAGAGCAAGTACCCCAGCGCGATGCCGGTGAGCGCGATGCCGACGGACATGCCCGCGACCAGCGGGTTGAAGGGTGTGTGCTCCATGTGGGCTTTGATGCCCAGCACGTACTCGCCGACGAATTTGCCGAAAAAGTCGATGCCGAGTGGCGTCGCGTTGATGAACCCAATCGTCGCGGCGAAGAACGCGAGCACGGCGAGCGGCGCCCACATCACGACCGGCGATTCGTGCGCGTGTTCGAACGCGTGGTGATCGCGTCCCTCGCCGAAGAAGGTGAGGAAGATTTGGCGCGTCATATAAAACGCGGTGCAGAACGCGGCGATGGCAAGCATCACGAATACGGCGGAGGCAACGGGATCGGGATGTTCGCCGAATCCCAGTTCGAACGCGTGCCCCAAAATTTCGTCCTTGCTCCAGAACCCGGCGAACGGCGGAATCCCGGCGAGCGCAATCGCGCCGACGATAAAGACGGTCGCCGTGATCGGCATCTTTTTCCGCAAGCCGCCCATGTTCATCATGTCGTTCGTGCCGACGCCGTGAATGACTGCGCCCGCGCTCAAGAACAGCAACGCTTTGAAGAACGCGTGCGTGATCAGGTGGAATGTGCCGGCGGTGTAGGCTTCGATGCCGAGTGCGGCAACCATAAAGCCGAGTTGCGAGATGGTCGAGTACGCCAGGACGCGCTTGATGTCATCTTGCGCGATGCCAATCGTCGCCGCAAAGAGTGCGGTGAACGCGCCGACGAGTGCGACGACTTGCATCACGGGGCCGTGTGTTTCGGCGGCGGTGAGGAATAAGGGGAACATGCGCGCGATCAGGTACACGCCTGCAGAGACCATCGTCGCTGCGTGAATCAACGCGCTGACCGGCGTGGGCCCTTCCATCGCGTCCGGCAACCAGATGTGCAGGGGGAATTGCGCGGACTTGCCAATCGTGCCCGCCAAAATCAGCAGGGCGATGACCGTGACCCAGGGCACGCCGGGCAGCATTTCGGTTTTGGCGAGGTGGTGCAAAGTTTCCTCGGTGAAAATAACGGGAAAGGTGAGATCGTGCGCGTGGATGTAGAGGAAAATGATCCCGATGAAGAAAACCGAATCGCCGACGCGGGTGGTGAGGAACGCTTTGATCGCGGCGAACTTGGCGCGCACGGTTTGTGCGTCGTCAATGTGATGTTCGCCCGGCGCGCGCACCGACCAAAAGCCGATCAGCAGGTACGAGCACAAGCCCATAATTTCCCAGAACAGGAAGAGTTCGATCAGGTTCGAGGAAATGACCAAGCCCAACATGCCGCCGGCGAACAGCGAGATGTAAGCGAAAAAGCGCGCATAGCGCGGGTCGTCCGTGACGTGATGCTGTCCCTGTGCGTCGGTGTGGCTGTGTTGCATGTAGCCGATGCTGTAGATGAAAATCATCAAGCAGATTGTCGTCACCATGAAGAGCGTGATCGCGGCAAGCGGGTCAATCATCCAGCCGACAAAAAAAGTTTCCTTGCCGGTGGGCAAAGTAAAAAAGCCCGGGAGGGAAAAAGATTCGGGATGCTTGGCGAGTTCACCGCCGCGCCCGATTGCCTCAAAGAGCACGCCGTACGAAAAGACGCCCGCGAGCAAAATGCCGCCGACGGCGGTCAGCGCACTCACGCGATTGTTGCGATTGAGAAAGAACACAATCAGCACAAACGCGAGGAGGGGGAAAATTGGAATGAGAAATGCAAGGTTAAACATTAGCACCCCAAAAGAGGTTTCAGGTTAAGTTTCAGATTCGAGTTTCTGGGTTTTCAACTTGCAACCTGGAACTCGGCAACCTGAAATTTGCGTCACCATTTCATCAAATCAACGTCTTCGACATTGACTGTATCGCGCGAGCGATAGATGGCGATGACGAGCGCTAGCCCAATCGCGGCTTCGGCAGCGGCGAGCGTGACGACAAAGAGCGCGAACACTTGACCCGCCAAGTCCATCGTGGGAGAGGCGGGTTTGATGTAGCGCCAGAACGCGACCAGGTTGAGGTTGACCGCGTTTAGCATCAGTTCGATGCCGATCAAGATCGCAATGGCATTGCGGCGCGCAAGCGCCCCGTACAAGCCGACGCAAAACAGCGCGGCGGCGATCACCAAGTAAAACGGCAGAGGAATCATAGCAACTCCAGTGAACAGTTCTATTCCCGCGCGATCACAATCGCGCCGACGAGCGCGGCGAGCAGGAGCAGCGACACGGCTTCAAACGGCAACAGGTACGTCGTCATCAATTGCTCGCCCAGCTTCGGAATGAGGTCGCCCGCAATTTTCGTTTCGGCGACTTTCCAGTTCGTGCCGGTCGCCACGAGCAGGAGCGCGCTGAACAGCACGAGCGCGACGACGAGCGCGGCGATCCATTGCGAATTTTGCGCGGAGAGATCGCGGCGCATCAGCCCGCGCGTGAGCATCACCGCGAACAACACCAGGATCGAGATCGCGCCGACGTAGACGAGGATTTGCACGACGGCGATGAACTCGGCTTCGAGCACAAAATACAAACCGGCGACGCCCACAAACGACAGGATCAAGCCCAACGCGGCGCGAATCAGATTGCGCGCGCTCACGGCGATCAACCCGCCACAGATGGCGACCGCCGCCATAATCAAAAAGCCAACATAGGTCAAGACAAGCGGAGTGGACATTATTATTCCTTCGGTAATTGGTCAGTTGGTCAACCGGTCAATTGACCGATCAGCCAAGCGCTAAAACCCAATCGTCTTGAAAATGGGCAACCCCAGCCCAGCCAGCACGATGTTGACGAGCGCAATCGGCACGAGCACTTTCCAGGCAAGGTTCATCAATTGGTCCACGCGGAAGCGGGGCCACGTCATGCGAATCCACATGCCGAGCAAAATCAGCCCATAGACTTTGAGGATGAACCAAACATAGGGCGGCAGGATCGGGCCATTCCATCCGCCGAGGAACAAGGTTGCTGCAATCGTGCACACGATGAAAAAGTTGAAATACTCGGCGAGGTAGAACAAGCCCCACTTCATGCCGCTGTACTCAGTCATGTACCCGGCAACGATTTCCGATTCGCCTTCGGGCAAGTCGAACGGCGTGCGCCCCACTTCGGCGAGCGCGCTGAGGTAATAGACGACGAACGCGATCGGACCGACGGGCACGGCGAAGATGAACCATTGCAAGCCGAACCAACCGCTTTGCGCTTCGTTGATCTTGACGAGCGACATCGAGCCGACCATCAATACAATCGGTACCATCGTCAGCACTTGGGGAATCTCGTAACTGACCATCTGCGCGACGGCGCGCATCCCGCCGAGCAACGAGTATTTGTTGTTCGAGCCGTACCCGCCGATGAACACGCCAATCGTGCCAATCGAAGCGACGGCGACGATCCAGAGTACGCCGATGTTAATGTCTACGGGTTGCATCCCCTTGCCCCAGGGAATCACGGCGAACGCCAACACGGCGGGCATCATCGCGACCATCGGCGCGAGCGTGTGCACGAATTTGTCGGCGTTTGCCGGTACGATGTCTTCCTTGATAAACATCTTGATCGTGTCGGCGACGGGTTGGAGCAAGCCCCAAGGACCCACGCGGTTGGGGCCTACGCGATCTTGCAACCGCGCGGCGTTCTTGCGTTCGAGCCAAATCAAGATCAGCACCATCAACACCATCCACAGTAAAATGACGGTGATGACGAGCAACACCATGATCGCCGAGACGAGCGCGGCTTCGGCATCTTTGGCAAGCCCCAAGCCGCCGAGCAAACCGTGCAACAGATCGGCAACCCACACGTACAGACTAACGAAAAGATTGTTGAGAATGTCCATCGCATTATCCCAAAATAGTCGGATAGTCGAACGGTCGAATAGTCGGTTGGGCATCCTGCCGGACGATTCGACTATTGGACGACAAGACGAGGCGACGCGTTACGCCCATTCGAGCAAGCCCTTGCGCCAGGCATACGCGAGGGCGAGGATGAGGATTCCCAGAAAGAGCACCATTTCGACGAGGGCATACAAACCGAGTGCGTTGTACGCCACCGCCCAGGGGTACAGAAACACCGCCTCGATGTCAAAGACGACGAAGATGATCGCATAGAGAAAATACTGGACGCGAAACTGCACCCATACTTGTTGCGCTTCTTCGGGGAAATCTTCAAATTCGAGTCCGCACTCGTACGTGGTGGTTTTGGATTTGTTCGGTTTTTTGGGTCGGATGATCCACGAAAACACGAGAGGGATCGCGGGGAAGAGCACAGCCATAAAGGCAAAGAGGGCAACTACACCATAGCGATCAAGCACGATTGCTACTCCTTCGTAGAAATAATAAGAGCTTGATTTACGAAATCATTATAGCACAGTCATTTCGTTTTTGCAAAATGAACTCTCGCTTGGCGGCGCGAATTTTTTTTCTGCGTACGCCGGTTTATGTTATAATGCCGCGCGTGAATTCATTGAAAATTGTGGAAAATCCGGACGCGTCGGAATGGGATCACTTTGGCGCGGCGTGCGGTGGCCATTTGCTCCAATCGGCGGCGTGGGGTGAACTGAAAGCGCGTTTCGGTTGGAGTGTGTTGCGCCTGGCGCTCGCGCGCGATGACACGCTGATCGCCGGCGCGCAGATTCTGTTGCGGCGTTTACCGCTGGGCTTGCAGTTTGCCTACGTGCCGCGAGGGCCCATCGTCCAGCCCGCTGATCAAAACACCGTGACCGCGCTTTGCGATGCGCTGTGTGCTGCGGCAAAACGGCGCGGCGCGTTCGCCCTGCGGCTTGAGCCGAATAAAGTGGGCGGGTGGGATTGGCGCTCGGCGCGTGCGACGTGGTTGCCGGCGAACAGTGTTCAGCCGCGCACGACGATCCACCTCGATCTCACGCGTGCGCCGGACATTATTCTCGCGCAGATGAAACCGAAATGGCGGTATAACATTCGACTGGCGGAACGCAAAGGCGTGCGCGTGCGCGTTGGCACGGCGGATGATCTGCCGTTGTTTTATCGGCTGTTGCAAATCACTGGCGCGCGCGATCACTTTGCGATTCATGCGGAGGCGTATTATCGCGCCGCGTTTGAACTGTTGACGGCAGGCGATTGTGCGCGACTGTTGATCGCGGAATTTGAAAGCGAGCCGCTGGCGGCGATTTTCGTCACGGCGTTCGGCGGCGAAGCGATTTATCTGTACGGCGCATCCAGCAACGCGCACCGCGACCGAATGCCGAACCACGCGTTGCACTGGGCGGCGATTCAATGGGCGCGCGCGTGCGGGTGCGTGCGTTACGATTTGTGGGGCGTCGCGGCAAAGGCGGACGCGTTGCAAAATTCGGATGAGCCGCTCACGCATGGTTTGTATCAATTCAAGCAGGGGTTTGGCGGGCAACTGGTGCAATACGTGGGCGGACATGATGCGGTGTTCTCGCACTTGCAGTATGCCTTGTTTACGCGCGGGTTAGCATGGCGGCGCGGCGGTCTGGGATAAAACAACTCGCGCGCATTATCTCTTTCTTGTCGGAGCGATTTAGCGATGACGCTATACCACATTGATTTTGAACCAGTTGGACGACGCGGCGATTGCGCGGACGATCAATCCATCCTTGCCGCCGCGCGCAAATTGTCGGTTGACTTGGTGAGCATTTGCGGCGGACTGGGTAGTTGTGGGCGCTGCCAGGTGCAGATTGTTGCGGGTCAAGTTTCCCCGCTGACCGCCGACGAAGAAATCGCTCTGACGCCGCGCGAGATTGAGCAAGGGTATCGCTTGGCGTGCCAAACCTTTCCGCTGAGCGATGTCAAAGTGCATGTGCCCGCCCAGTCGCTCACCGCCCCGCAACGCACCCAGGTCGAGGGACTGGACGTTGCGGCGCAACCCGATCCGCCGGTTTGTCATTTCGACGTTCAGATCGCTCCGCCGACCCTCCACTCGCCGATTGCCGATGATCGTTCGCTGTGGAATGCGCTTGCCGAACAACACCAGGTTCAACCGGGCATCGTGGATTTCCGGGTGGCGCAAATTCTCTCGCCACGCTTACGCGATTTGAATTGGTCGGTTCGAGTGGGCTTGCGCGGAAATGAAATCGTTGCGCTGGGTTCGCCGGCTCAACGTCTGTTGGGATTTGCGGCGGATATTGGCACGACGAAAATCGCGGGCTATCTCGTAGATTTAGAGACCGGGCAAACGCTGGCGTCGCAGGGATTGATGAACCCGCAAATTTCGTATGGCGAAGATGTTGTCACACGGATCGATCTGGCGCGGCGTTCTTCCGCCGACGCCGAGCGGATGCGCCAGTTGCTCACCGATGCTTTGAATCAAATGCTCGATGGCTTGTGCACGCAAGTCCACGTCCAGTCGGAACAGATCGTTGAAGCGGTGATTGTCGGCAACACGGCAATTCATCACTTGTTCTTGCGCCTGCCGGTCATTCAACTGGGTCTCGCGCCGTACATCCCGGCGATGCGTGCCGCGCTCGACATCAAAGCGCATGACCTGGGATTGCGCTTGGCGCCCGGTGCATATGTGCATTTGCTCCCGAACATCGCGGGCTATGCGGGGGCGGATCATGTGGCGATGATTTTGGCAACGCGCATTGCGGAAACGGATGGCATTATCCTCGCGCTCGACATTGGCACCAATACCGAAATTTGTTTGAACCATCGCGGCAGGTTGGCGAGTGTGTCGTGCGCCTCGGGCCCGGCGTTTGAAGGCGCGCACATCCAATTCGGTATGCGCGCCGCGCCCGGCGCAATCGAGCACATGCGAATGACCCAGGATCAAATCGAATATCAAATTATTGGCGGGGGCGTGCCCGTTGGCATTTGCGGTTCGGGGTTGCTGGATGTGGTCGCGCAATTGCGGTTGAATGGTGTTCTCAACCGGCACGGGCAGATGCAAAATCATCCGCGTGTGCGCGAGACGAACGGCGTGCGAGAATTTGTCTTGGTGAGCGAACAGCAACGCCCTGGGCAAAAAGCCATCGTGGTTTCGCAACTCGATGTGCGGGAATTGCAACTTGCCAAAGGCGCGATTCGCGCGGGGATTCAAGTGTTGGTGGAATCCGAGGGCATTGCGGAGCAAGACATTGGGCGCGTGATCATCGCGGGCGCATTCGGCACGTTCATTGATGTTGCCAGCGCGGTAACCATCGGCATGTTGCCGACATTGCCACGCGACTGTTTTAGCCAGGTGGGGAATGCGGCGGGCACGGGTGCGCGCCTCGCGCTCATCTCACGCGAACAGCGCGCGCGCGCCCAAGCCATCGCCGAACGCGCTGGTTACATTGAGTTGGCGAGTGTGCCTGGGTTTCAGCGTAAATTTGCCCAAGCGACTTTTTTGGGCTAGCCGTCCAATTCCATCCCCCGTTCTCCGCGAACAGCGTGCGAACGGGGTTTTACTTGGTCAGCTTGATTTGACCCTACGCTTTTGCATCCATTGTTGCAAGCGCGTTCCAATATCTACCAGCCCGCCTGGAAAAACGAGCACGATAAGAATGAACATGATCCCGAATATGATCGGATGCAAACTCGGAAGCGTAATGACCAATTGCTCGCGAATGGCAATGAAAAAAATCGCGCCGATGACGGGGCCAATCAACGTGCCGACGCCGCCGATGAATGCAATGAGCACCGGATCGAACGTCCAGGTGGCGACAAAAACCGAACTGGGATAATAACTGACCTGTTGAAACGAGAACACTGCGCCAGCGAGACCCGCGAAGAAACTGCTGATGCCGGACGCGGCAAGTTTGTGCCAGAGCAGTTGCACGCCCGTCGCCTGCGCCGCTTCCTCGTCCTCGCGAATGGCGAGCCAACCCAGCATCCAGCGCGAGCGCATCAACAGATAGGTCGCGAGCATCGTAATCACCGCAATCGCTAATGCGACGTAATAGCGTTGCGCCAAGTCGAACGCGGCAATGTAGCGCGCGGGCATCGTCGAAACCGTGGGTAGCACATTCGCAATTGTCAAGCGCAACGCTTCCGCTAATGCGAGCGTGCCGATGGAAAAATATGCGCCGCGCAGACGAAAAGTCGGGATGCCGACGACGAACGCGCAGAGCGCGGCAACGACTCCGGCAATCGGCATCGCGATAAAAAATTCCATCCCGCCGATCCAGAGCACGCGCATCACCAATGCGCCGATGCCAAAAAATGCGGCGTGCCCCAAACTGATTTGACCCGCAAACCCGCCCAGAATGTTCCAGGACTGGCTCATCGTGATGAAAATAAAAATCAAGAACAATAAATTCAACGCGTTCGCGTTTGTCGTCCATTGCGGAATGGAGACGAGCCCGGCGACTATTCCCGCAAGGGCAATCCACACGCTTAGGGTATTTCGGATTTTTGATTTCGGATTTTTGATTTCGGCTGGCTGAATATTCATGACTTGTCCATTCTGTTCGTGGCGTTGGGCAAATCCGGTTTTACTCTTTCCCAAACAAACCTTGCGGACGAACTAGCAAGACGGTTAGAAAGAGCAATAGCCCGACTACTTCGCGGTAATCCGCGCCAATCGTCAACCCGCTGACTGCTTCGGCGAGACCCAGGAGCAGACCGGCAGGAAATGCCCCAAAGACGCTACCTGTGCCGGCGAGGACGACGACGATCAACGCTTTGAGCGTCCACACAAATCCAATATTGGGCTGAAAACCAAAGGTGACCGCGAGTAAAACGCCGGCGATGCCCGCGCATGCCACGCCCAGCCCAAAGGTCACAAGATAGATCCAGCGGATGTTGATCCCGGCTTGGGTTGCCGCTTCCCAGTCTTCCGCCGTCGCGCGGATTGCTTTGCCCAAGCGGGTGTGTTGCAACAAAAACCACAGCGCAAAAATTGCGATCAGGGTGAGCGCAAAAGTTGCCAGCCGCGTGTACGGAAACACCACGCCGCCGATATTAAATCCCAGCCCGGCATAACTCGTTTGCACCGAACGCTCGTCGCCCGTCCACCACAATTGCGCGCCGTTTTGCAGAACCAAGCCCAAGCCAAAACTGACGAGAAGCGAATTGCGAATTTTCGTTTCGGTTTCCAGGCGGGTGAGGGGTTCAAACAAGAGCGTGTTGAAAATCAACCCCAGCCCAAACATCAACGGCAAGACAATTACAAGCGAGAGAAAGGGGTCTATGCCCAAGCCGACAAAAATCCAGTAACAGGCATACGCGCCGATCATGACAAATTCGCCGTGCGCCACGTTCAAGAGTTTGAGCACGCCGAATACGAGCGAGAGTCCCAGCGCACCGATGCCGTAAATGCTCCCGACGAACAAACCAAAGACGAGATTTTGAATTATCGTTTGCATGTAAAATTTAAAGGAGGAAGGATGCGGGATGAAGGATGAAGCAGCAAGTTCAACAATCTGTTTTCATCCTATTTCCTTCACCCTTCCGCCTTTCCTCCGTATCCCAGGTACGCTTGCCGCACTTGCTCATCCTTGAGCATCGCCGCGGCGCTATTGTGTCCCACGATGCGACCTTGTTCGAGAATGTACGCGTCGTGCGCCAACTCTAGCGCAGTGCGCGCATTCTGCTCCACCAAAAATACAGTTGTGCCGTCGCGGTTGATGCGCTGGACGACGGTAAAAATATTTTGCACCATAATCGGCGCAAGCCCCAACGAGGGTTCGTCGAGGAGCAAGATGCGCGGCGACGCCACAAGCGCGCGTCCAATCGCCAGCATTTGTTGCATCCCGCCGCTGAGCGTGCGGGCTAACGAATCGCGCCGTTCCGCCAAGACGGGAAAAATTTCAAACACTTGCTTGAACGCCTGCGCCTGAACCTTACGGGCACGTTCGGAATACGCGCCCACTTGCAAATTTTCCAACACCGTCATGCCGCCGAACAGCCGTCGCCCTTCGGGAACCAGCGCAATGCCATGCTCGATAATCTGATGCGCGGGAATGTGATGCAACGGCTTGCCGTCTAGTAAAACCGCGCCCGCTGTGGGGCGATGCAAGCCGACAATCGTACGCAGCAAGGTCGTTTTGCCCGCGCCGTTCGGACCAATCAGTGCGACGATCTTGCCGGCATCCGCCTTGAGCGAGACTTGGCGCAACGCCGGCAAATCGCCATACGATGCGGAGAGTTCTTGAATCTCTAACATCATTCACCACCCATGTCCGGTCCCAGGTAGGCTTCAATCACTTTGGGATCATTTGCCACCTGGGATGGTGTGCCCTCCGCAATTTTTTCGCCGGCGTCCATTGCCACGACGCGGTCGGAAATGTCGAACACGGCTTTGACCAAATGCTCGACGAGAATGATCGTGATGCCCTGGGTGCGCAAGCGGCGAATCAATCCAAGCGCTTCCCGTTGTTCGGATGGATTCAACCCCGCCATCCACTCGTCGAGCAACAAGAGATAGGGCTGAGTCGCCAGCGCCCGCGCGAGTTCGACGCGTTTGCGATTCATCAGCGTCAATTCGCCGGCGTGCACCTGGGGCGATTCGTGGACGCCGACCAGTTGGAGCATTTCGCGCGCGATGCGTTCGGCTTCCCCGCGTGACCGTGCCGTTTGGCGGCCATACACGCAACCCACCGCCACATTATCGAGCAGGGATAGGTGGTGGAACGGACGAACATGTTGAAACGTGCGCGCGATGCCTTGCTTGCACCGCGAAGATGGATTGTGCCGCGTGATTTCATGATCACGAAATGTGATGCGTCCCGCGTCGGGCTTGTACGTACCGGTGATCAAGTTAAAGAGCGTGGTTTTGCCCGCGCCATTCGGTCCGATCAAGCCGATGATTTCGCCTGCCTCGACGGTTACGTTCAGTTCGCGTACCGCTTTCAAACCGCCGAACGATTTCGACAGGTTTTCAAGTTTTAGCAACATGATTGTTTGTGTCTTTGCGCCCGGATAACGGTCACAGTTTAGACGATATCGTACTTGCCTCCAAGTACGGTATTGTTTTGTATTGCGCCGTTACCCGGGTGAGGATTGGGCTTGGCTAGCGACCTGAGAATGGTGGCGCTGGGAATACGAGCGGTTTCGTTTGATGCTCGGGGGGCCACACCAACTCTTGCTTGCCACCTTGCCATTGATCGATCACGGTGATCATGTTCGAAGTCCCATCGGCGTTGAACTTGACGGGACCTTCGACCGTCATCATGTTCGTCGCGATGAGCGCCTCGCGGATTTTTTCGCGGTCGATGCTCTTGGCACGCGTGAGTGCATCGGCGGCAACTTGGACCACGGCATACGCCGGACCGGTCGCGGCGAGTGCGGGTCCACCATATTTCGCTTGATGCGCTGTGTTCATGTCCGCCGCGCCCGGGAATTTAACTGCGGGATGCCAACCCGGTGCGGTGAGAAAGAAATCGCCGTCTTTGCTCAGCGATTGCATCCAGGTCGGCGAATCCGCCGCGCGGATGAACAAGCCGGCTTTGGGATTGAATCCCAATTCCTTCATCTGCTTGACCATCGCGATGCCATCCACCGGCGTAGGAAAGCCGATGACAACTTCGGCGCCGCCATCGCGGGCTTTGGTGATCATCGCGGTATAATCGGTTGCACCTGGCGCGTACGAGTCGTTGACGACGAGCGTATAGTTGCGCTTGGTCGCTTCTTCCGCGCAATACTTGGCAACTTCGGCGCCCGAGTCGGTCTTTTCCGCAAAGATCGCGAATTTGGTCGGCTTGGGATTTTGCGCGTCGGTCATCTGGAAAAAGCCCGCGCAAATTTGGGGATTTTTGGTAAAGGGCGAGAAGAGATATTTCAAGCCCTGGTTATGGACTGCTTGCACTGCCAACGCCGCCGTGACAAAGGGCACCTTGTTCTTTTCCGCGACACCCGCGCCCGCGACGTTGATCGCGCTCGCCGAACCGCCGAGATAGAGCGCCACTTTGTTATCGTTGAACAACGTCTCCATGCGCTGAACGGTTTTGGTTGCATCGGATTCATCGTCGAGCAGGGTCAGTTTCAGCGGGACTTTGACGCCGTTGCCCCAATCAATACCGCCGGCTTTGTTGATCGTTTCGACCGCCAGTTCATATCCTTTTTTGATCTGATCGCCACTAGCGGCGAGGGGACCGGTTGCCGTTACGACCGCGCCGATGGAAATTTCTTTCGGGGCGGCTTCGGCTGGGGCTGCCGCGGCTTTGGTGGGGGCTGGGGCGCTCGTCGGTGCGACGGTGGCAGGGGTGGCACAACCGGTCGCCACGAGCACCATGCCGAGTACGAGGAACGTAATTGCAAATACATGTTTGATCTTCACTTCTTTCCTCCTTGAAATTGTCCATAACTTACAACAGAGTAAGTCAAAATGGCTTTGCTCGGGTAAAGAGCGCCAAGCCAACGCGCTCGGTGAAAAATTGGCTCTTGGGAACTTGCCTCCTTGTGCTAGTCTGGATACGCTGGGGCTGTTAGACTGCGCCGTACTCTTTAGTGGCATCAATCCAAACTTTGACCAGTTCGCCTTTACACTCATCCATCGCCGTGTTCGTGCCCATGATAAAGCCGCCGCCTTTGCCGACGCCTTCGCACATCTGCTTGGTGTACGCGCGGATTTGCTCGGGTGTGCCGCCTTGCAACAGTGAGACGGGGAACCCGCCATAGTGCGGCATCACATCGCCCAAGATTTCCTTCACCTTGAACATGTTGCTACTTTGCCATTGCCCCACACTTTTGCCTTTGGGCAACTCGCGCAGAAATTCCAAGCGTTGATCCCAGACGCCTTCGTAGAACGGAACGGGGGTTAGCCCTGCCTCGATCAAATCGAGCATCAAGCCCTTGAGTTGGGGCCAATAAAAAATTTTGAATTGCTCGATGGACATGAATCCGTCGGAACCGCGATGCAGCGGGATGCGGACATATTTTGCGCCGGAGGTGCGCGCCGCTTGGATCGCGGCATCCGCACTGATGCGTCGCGCTTTTTCTTCCGCCGCCAACACTTTGTCGGGACGGCGATAAATGTCGAGGAAGATGCCGCGCATCCCGCGCAAGGTGTCGGAAATGAAATCGAATGGCGCCATCACCAAAGGTCCCCCGCCGATGCCGGTTGGAAAGCCGAGCGCATTCAGGCGTTGGGCATTGGCTTGAGCGCGCGCCGCGTTGTCGGCGTACCATTGCAACGTTTTTTCCAGCGCTGCGAGACTCGCTTTGACGGAGGGCAGGTTGAGTCGGCTGAGAAAATTGAGACCGGCGTAGCCGATCAAAACAATGGGAAAGCGTGGCAAGTCGGTGAAACCTGCCAACTCCTTGAACGCGCGCGGCATAAACTTGCGGAGGGTAAAGTTGGTGGGGTCTTCGATAAATTCGTCGTACTCCTCCGCCTTCATGTACTCGCCTTCGACAAACTGAAAGGGTTGATCCGGCGGCAAGCCATAGCCGGGCCATTTGGTTTGCAGATCGCCGAGAAAGACGCTGGGTGATGCGACGAACAGACCGATGCCGGCGATTTGGTCGGGCTGGAAATACAGCGCCCATTTTTCAAGGAGTTCCTGCGCCTTGTCCGGATTGGCTTCTAATTCTTGGCAGGTGATTTCGCCCAGCCGCGCCAACATGTAACCCAGGTTGATCGAAATGGGCACGCGATCCGGTTGTTTCAGATCGTAAGCGTCCAGTAACCGTTGCTTGCGCTCGGCAAGCAATTGTTCGGGTGACTGCGACATTTCATTTGCCTCCGCTCGTCCACTGACGTGCCAGCGCAACCGCCGCCATCGCATCTTTGCCGAACGCATCCGCGCCGGCATATTCGCATACTTGCTGATCCACCGTGCCGCCGCCGATCATGATTTTGACGTTGGCGCGCAACCCCGCCGCTGTGATCGCATCCACCGTTTCTTTCATCGAAGTGTACGAGAGCGTGAGGAATCCACTCAGCGCAACGACGGTGGGTTGGACGGAGCGGATTTTTTCGACGAACACTTCAATCGGCACATCTACACCCAGGTCGGTCACGCTGAATCCGCCGACATCGAGCATGAACCCCACAATGTCTTTGCCGATGTCGTGAATATCGCCCTTGACCGTGCCGAGCACTACTTTGGGGCGTTGGCGCGTGTCTTGCATTTCGCCGCCGGTTAGGAGCGGTTTGACGAGAGCCGAAATGCCTTTCATGATTTCACCAGCCAAAATAAGTTCGGGAATAAAATACTGTCCCTTTTCAAAACGCGCGCCAACGATTTCCATGGCGGCAGAGCAATCGCTCAGAATGGCTAGCGGTTCCGTGCCCACCGCCAACGCATCTTTGGTGATCTGCAGCGCGGATTCTTCATCCATGTCTGCAATGGCATCAACAAGTTTTTGATTCATAGAATCCTCTTTAACCGTAAAATGTTTAGCGCGCCGGCAACATTTATTTCGGCTTGCCATTCGCCGGCGCAGTTGACTCAAGCAACCCCGCCCGATAGGCGCGCGTGTAACCGAGGCAATGCTTGTCGCGTCCGAGCAACAAATCCGCCGCGCGCAGGGCGGCTTGCAGTTCGCGATCATTCGGATCGATGATGGCGGTGTCCATCCCGGCGTCCAAAGCCAGGATCAGGAAGGTGCGATTGATCAGAGAGCGGACGGGCAGACCAAAGGAAACGTTGCTCAAGCCGCACGAAATATGCGCTTGGGGAAATTGCGTACGCAGTGCGCGCATGGTGTTAAAAGTGATGCGCGCGGCTTCGGTATTCGTCGCAATTGTCATCGCCAACGGATCGATATACACCTTGTCGTCGGGCACACCCGCGCGCCGCGCTTCGGCAATGACCTTGTCCATCACTTGGATGCGCCCCTCAACGGTGGGGGGGATGCCCTTGTCATCCATGCACAGGGCGATGACTTGACAGCCGTGTTCCGCCACGATGGGCAAAATATTGTTCAGGCGGTTTTGCTCACCGCTGATAGAATTGATCATCGGGGTCTTGGTGACGTGTTGCATGGCGGCGCGCAACGCGTCGGGGTTTGCGCTATCCAAGCACAAGGGCGCATCGGACACTTGTTGCACGAGACCAACCAGCCAGATCAAATCTGCCGCTTCGCGGTCCGGAGCTGTGCCCGCATTCACGTCGAGCCAATGCGCGCCCCCTTCAATCTGCCGCTTGGCTAAATTCTGAATGAATTCGGCGTCGCGTTCGGCGATTGCCTTGCCCACTAACTTGCGAGTGCCATTGATTTTTTCGCCAATGATTTTCATTTTAGACTCTCCGCCTAGCCAGATACAGTGCGCAATTCAAATTATGCCGGGTGAATGAAACAAGCGATGTTTTGCGACGAGCGCGGGCAATTGTTTCCTCCGAAACCGTTTTTCGTTTCGCGGATAAAGTTGGAGACCCAGGGCGAGGGTTTTATAGGAAATGCCATTAGAGAGGAGAGGGGAGGCGGCATTCCTTCGATTGCATCAGCGTCGGCAATGACCTTTATGCGGCGGTTCATTGAATTTTCATCACCTTTGATTTTTCTAATTATACACTTATATAAGGTAGTTGTCAAAAAGCAGCATTTCCCATGAAAATTCGTGCATTTTGAATATGACACGGAGAACGAACCGGAATGAGCAAAAACTGGTGATTCGCGGAAGAAATATGGATGTAATGATCTTGAGACGAGTTCCGTTAGTGGGCACATCCAGCGTTGCCGACAGGGGAACGCTGGGGTGTTTGCCAGGGTAGGGTAATGGTGAAACAACTGCCTTTGCCCAGTTCGCTGGCAACCGTGACACTGCCACCGTGCAGTTTTACCATGCGTGCGACGAGTGCCAACCCCAAACCCGTGCCTTCATAGCGGCGATTCAAGCCGCTGTCCAACTGGACAAATGGCTGGAACAAGCGAGTGAGGTTTTCCTGTGCAATTCCAATGCCTGTATCGCTGACTGAAAAACTGACCGTTTGATCTTTCGCATTACTGTTCACTTGCAATTCGACCTGCCCACCTTCGGGAGTGAATTTGACGGCGTTGTTCAACAGGTTGACCAGCATCTGTTTGAGCCGTCGTCCATCTAGATGGAGTTGCTCTACTGCCGGATCCAATTTGCTGGTCACTTGGATATGTTTCTTGTGGGCGGCATCCTTGACGAACAGCAGACTCGACTGGCAAACCTCCTGCACCATGACGGGTCCAAGTTCCAGGATCATTTGGCTGGCTTCCAGTTTAGAGAGATCGAGGATGTCGTTGATGAGCGCGAGTAAATGCCGCCCGCTTGATTCGATGGTCTGGAGCGATGCGAGTTGCTCTTCATTCAACGCGCCCATGTATTGTTCGCTTAGACTTTCCGCCAAGCCCAGGATAGCGGTCAGCGGAGTGCGCAACTCGTGGCTCATGCTGGCAAGGAATTCATCCTTGATCCGTATGGCGCGTTGGAGCTCCGCATTAGCCAGTTGCAAAGCGGCTTCCGCGCGTTTGCGCTCGGAAATGTCAATCATGGTGGTGCGACTTGACACATACTGCCCGTTTGCATCGTACACGGCAACGGTGTTGAGGGTGACCGGAAAAATTGTGCCATCCTTGCGCTTTGCCAGCATCTCCCGATCGGTGATTTCGCCGTTGGCAATCAACGGTCGAAAATTTTCTGTCCACGTTTGTTCACTGGGGGGCGCAAAAATGAGCGACGCCGGTTTGCCGAGCAGGTCAGCGTGGGTGTAACCCAGCATGTTCAATGCGGTCTGATTGATTTGGACGATGTTGCCGTCGGCATCGAGCGAGTGATAGCCGGCTGGCGCATGATCATACAAATCTTGCAATTGCGCGGTGCGTTGCCTGACCCGCTCTTCCAAGTCTACGGCGAGCCGGCGATATTTTTCTTCGCTTTCGCGGAGGTTCTCCTCCGCTTGTTTGCGTTCAGTAATGTCCTGGATCAACGCCGTGACCGCCAACGGCTTTCCATCCGCTGTGTAGGTGATGTGTCCGTAATTGGTGACCCAGATTATTTTTCCTTGGGGATCCAAGATGCGGTATTCGAGCTGTAACATTTGCTTCTGGGTGAACGCTTCCTGAATCGAACGGACAAGCCGCGCTCTGTCGTCCGGGTAAAACCGTTCGACAACCTTCGTAAAATCAGTCTGCGTATAATCCACTCCGAAAATACGCGCCGCTTCGGGCGACCATTCCAGGCGATTCGCCGGAATGTGCCACCGCCATGTGCCCATCCGCGCGGCAATCAGCGCTTGGCTCAACTGCTCGCGGCTGGCTTGCAAAGCTTCTTCTGTGCGCTGATGGACGATAATGTTGCCGATTTCCACCGCCACCGCTTCCAACGCGGTGCGGGAAGAATCGGGGATGCTCGCCAGGGTGTGCGAAGCGATATTCAGGCAGCCCAATACCTGGCTATGGTGTTGGATGGGAATTGCCGCCGCCGTGCCCAGCCCTTCTGCGGTGTAATAGGGTTGCGCGGTCATGTCGGCTTTGGTGAAATGCAAGGGTTTGCCCGCCAAGATCATTTTGAAACTAGGCGTTCCATCTTCGATGCGTGCGATGGCAGTGACAAAATCCGTGCCGAGTCCGCAATGATAAACAAGGTCAAAAGTCCGTGCCAAATTGTCCAAGAGATAAATGCCGCCGCTGTCCATCCCTGAAACGTGTAGCACGATTTGAAAACAAGACTCCCACAGCTCGGCTTGTGGCAGATTGGCGTTTGCCAATCGCGCTAGGTCGCGTTGGGCGGCAATTACTTCGCGGGCGCGCTTGCGTTCGGTCACATCGCGGACGGTGCACAAGACAACGGGTTCGCCACCGGGCACAGGATGGTGGCTGAGACTGATCTCGACGGGAAATTCCTCGCCATTTTTGCGCCGCGCAAAAATATCGTGCCCTGCGCCCGGAGTAATGGGAAGCGGTTGCGCCATAAACCGGGTGCGGCCTGCTATGTGTTGACCGTGTATGGCGCTGGGTAACAAGGTTTCCACTGGCGCGCCAATCAATTCGCTGGGGGCGTAGCCGAATAGCGTTTCGGTTTGCGCGTTGATCATAAGGATTGTGCCTGTCGCGTCAATGATGATCATCGCATCGGGGGTGGCAGTTTGAAGTAGGGCTTGCTCTGTTTGCCGGCGTGCGGTAATTTCTAATTCGGCAATCCGGCGACGCAAAGTTGCATTTTCTTTTTCGAGCATGGCTTGGGTAATCATAATGGTTCGTCCTAGAAATCCGGCGGAGAAATCTGGTCCTTGTTCCACCGCGGGGCGGCAAAACGAATCCGCTCCGATAAATTGATTATAACACTTTCGTTCAAATCCAGAAAACGAGAGGCAGAGCGAGACGGCATCTTCTATCGCAAAAACACAGGGCGCAGAAAAATATTCCGATCCCGAACACGGGTTGCGCTTGCGGAGTGGTTTGAGCGATATAGTGCTTGACAAAAAATAATAATCTAATATAATTAGATTATTCTAATAGTATTAGGTAAATGGATAGCCAATGAAAACAGGCAAACCTATTTCGCTTCGGCGACAACGGAACCGCGACCTGACGATCAAGACCATTCTCGAAACTGCCCGCGCGATTATGCGCGAAGAAGGAGTCGCCGCGCTTTCGATGCAAGGATTGGCGCGACGATTAGATCTGCGGGCGCCATCTCTGTACCATTATTTTTCCGGCAAGATGGATATTTACGACGCTTTGTTCAGATTGGGTTTTACGCTCTATGCCGAACAGATGCAGAAAACGATTCAAGGCGCATCCACCTGGCAGGAAGATCTTTATTTGACATTTGAATCTTACATGACCTTTGCTTTGCAAAACCCGGAGCTTTATCAATTGTGTTTCGAGCGACCGGTTCCCGGCTTTGTGCCATCCGCGGCGAGTCTTCAAGTGAGCGCGAAATTACGTGACGAGTCTTATGTCCGCGCCGCTCGCTTGCATCAAGTGATTCGCACCGATCTCACGCCCCATCAGTTGGCGGATTTTTTGATTGCGATGATGCACGGGCTAACGGCGTTGCACCTGGCTAATGAGCCGCACTTGCCGTTAGGGCAGGGACGATTTGGAGTTTTAATACCTGCCGCTTTGGCGGTACTGAATCAAGCCTGGTCGAAACCCTGATCGGCTCATTTCAAATGGAGGATCAATGGTTGCGGTTGCTTTTTCTCAGCCGGTTTTTAACGCTATGCGCGTGCCATATATCACTGCGGAGGAGGCGCACACCTTGTTGCGGACGGAGTTGGAACGCTTCGTCGCGCTTGTGGAAACGCTTGAGCCAGATGACTGGCGTCAGCCCACGGCGTGTACCGCTTGGACTGTGCGTGACATGGTCGCTCACCAAGCGGGCGGCTATGCCAGTGGGACGAGTTACAAGGAGATGATTCGCCAGTACAGCGTTCGTCCCAAACGGGGGCAACTTCCCGAAGATGCGGTCAACGCACTCCAACTGCGCGAACGAGAAGCCAAGTCGCCGGCGGAACTTGTTGCAGAACTGCGCCAGGTGGGTCCAATTGCCGCCGCCAAATGGGCTTTTCAATTTCGCCTTGCGCGGTCAGTGGCAATTCCTCACGCTGTTGGCGGGGTTCTATCTCTGCGCCATTTGATGTGGGTTATTCATAGTCGTGACACTTGGATGCATCGGTTGGATATTTGCCGCGCGACCCAACGCGCGTTTCAACAGACCCGCGAACACGATGGTCGAATTGTTGCGCTCGTGATGCGCGACCTGGGTTTTCGTCTGCCGAAACAACTAGGGGATCGGAGCGTGATCTTCGATTTGACAGGGATAGCCGGGGGAGTATGGCAAGTCGGATCGGACAAACCTGCCGCCACCATCCAGATGGATGTGCTTGACTTTAACATTCTTGCGTCTGGACGGTTTGACTATGCGGCGGGACGCGCGCGCGCTACGCTGAGCGGCGACGTGACGCTGGCGGAATTAGCGTTGAGGAAAACGCTCGTGCTGTATTGAGGGAGCGTGGTCAGCGCAAACGGAATTATCGGCGAGGGTGGACAGGGTGCGCGTTGTGTGTGAATCGCAACGCGCACCCATGGTTCCGTTTACGGAAGGTCTTGGAACGTGGAGAGCGGCGCGAATGCTACGCCAACCATCGTGGGACCCGTATGTGCGGCAAGCACGGGCGACATGTTGCCAACGGGCAGAAAGGTGCAATTGAAAACCGGCGTGATCAGGTTGCGGAGCGCTTCGACGCCTTTGGGATTATCCGCGTGTAGCACTTGGACGCGCAGGGCACTCCCAGGTGCGTGACGCTTTTTCATGTGTTCGACGAGACCCTTGAGCGCGCGTTCAAAGGAGCGTTCGGCTCCCAACTGTTCGTACGTGCCGCCGACCTTTTCCACCCCGATCAGAGGACGCAGTTTGAGCACTGACGCAATCAACCCTTTCATGTGGCTGATGCGTCCGCCGTGAATCAGGTACTTTAGATCATCCAGTGTGTAGATGCTTTCGCTCGCCGCGCCGATGCGTTCGACGAGCGCGATGATTTTTTCTTTGGACCAGCCAGCTTTGAGCGCGCGCGCCGCCGCGGCAACTTGCCAACCCAAAACGGCGCACAGCGTTTTCGTGTCCACAATTGTGACGTTGGCTTCGGGTGTCATTTCCGCGCCGGCTTTGGCGGCATTGACCGTGCCACTCAAACCCGAAGACATTTGGATCGACAGAATGTCCGGGTCGGTCGTGGCAAGTTTTTTGTAAATCGCCGCGAAATCGCCCGCCGAGGGTTGCGACGTGGTGGGGAAACTGTTGGTCTTGGCGAGCATTTCCTGCAACTCGCCCGCTTGAATATCCAAGCCACTCAGATACGTTTTGCCGTCTAACGTAATGGCGTGGCGCACGAGGTGAATCTCCACCTCTGGCATCAGTTCAGGGGGCAGGAGCAGGTCCATACCCGTGTCGGCTACAATCTGCATAGTCGGTTCTCCTTGAGATGATTCATCTCGGCTACTGAATTTTTACGCCAGACGTACCGGCGTACACAAGCGGGGATAACCTGGGACGAAGCAACAAGAAATCTCGCGGAGAAGGTCCATGTCAGGGGACAGGATTTATGGATGCCACAGCCCGTTTTATCTTGCACTAAAAATACCATTATTTGGGATAACGGTCAAATGCGTGTGGCGGATGCGCTATTTTGACAAAAAACGGACATTCAACTATTTTGGCGCTGTCTAATTGGATTGCCTGATCTCTCAAGCCCGCTACGCCTTTGGAACTTTTTTCGCCTGGTGCGAGTTAGGAAAAAATATGGATGTCGTTCTCGGACTCGATCTCGGCACGACGAACATCAAAGCGCTGGCGCTTGGCGCGGACGGACAACCGATAGCGCACGCGTCCGCGCCGACGCCCGACCGCAACGGCGAGTACGATGCCGACGCGTTGTGGCGCGTCTGCGCGCGCTTGACGCGCGAGACCGTGACAAACCTGGGTTCGGCGCGCCGCATCGCTGGCGTCGCCGTCGCCAGCATGGGCGAGTCCGGCGTGTTGCTCGATGCGCGCGCGCAACCGCTCGCGCCGATCATCGCTTGGCACGATCAGCGCACCGCCGAGTCCCTCGCCGCGATTCGCGCGCAAATCGCCGAGTCCGCTTTGTATCGCATCACCGGTTTGCCGCTCCGCCACATTTACTCGGCGAACAAATTGCTGTGGTCCCGCGCGCACGCGCCAGAAATTTTTGCGCGCGCGCAAACCTGGCTGGGGCTTGCCGATTGGATCACGTTTCGTTTGACCGGCGCACGCGCGATGAGCGAATCGCTAGCGTGCCGCACGCTCCTGTTCGACGTGGCGCGGCGCGCGTGGTCGGAGGAACTCATTCGCTTGTTGAACTTGCCCGCGCATTTGTTGCCCCCCGTTTTGCCGAGCGGACAAATCGTCGGCGCGATTACAGACGCGGCGGCGACCGAAACTGGGTTGCGCGCCGGTACGCCGGTCGCCAGTGGCGGGCACGATCACATCTGCGCCGCGCTCGCCGCCGGCGTCATCGAACCTGGGTCGGCGCTCGATTCGTCCGGCACGGTTGAAGCGTTGCTCACGCCGCTCGCCGCGCCGCTACTCGACGACGCGTTGACCGGGGGCATGGCGTGCGGCTGTCACACCGTGCGCGCCGCGCACTATTTGCTCGGCGGCGTGATGAGCGGCGGCGTGGTAAATTGGCTCGCGCGCATGTTCGGCGGCGACGATGCGCCGGCGACGGTCGCGCGCTTGATGCAGGACGCCGCCGCGGCGCCGCTCGGCGCGAACGATTTGTGGTTCGAGCCGTACCTCGACGGCGCGTCATCGCGTCCGCGCGATCCGAACGCGTTCGGCGCGTGGCTCGGTTTGCGTCTGCATCACTCGCGCGCCGATCTCATCCGCGCCGCGATGGAAGGCATCACATTCGGCATTCGGTATTTGCTCGACGGGATGCAGAGCGCGGCAAAATTACCGGCGCGTGAATTGCGCGCGGTCGGCGGCGGCACGCGCAATGTGTGGTGGCAACAGTTGAAAGCCGACATCCTGGGTGTGCCGATTGAAACGCTCGCCGTGGCGGACGTGACCGCGCAGGGCGCGGCGCTTCTCGCCGGCATTGCGACCGGAATGTTTGCGAACGCGCACGATGCCGCGCACCGCGCGTATCGCCCGGCGATGCGCTACGAACCGCATCCCGAAAATCGCGCACGGTACGCCGCGCGGTATCCGACGTTTTGCGCGTTATATCCGGCGTTCAAGCAAATGAACGTGAAATAAGCAGAGGGTCACGATGTTTGATCCGACTCCTTTTACTCCGACCGATGAACAGTTTGTGCTGGCGCACGCGTACGTGCCCGAACACATTCCAGCGTTGATGACGACGATCTCGCACGCCGCGCTTTTTCGCGTCGAAGATTATCTGGGTTTGGCGAAAGACAATTGGATCATTTTCATCGGCTATCCGCTCACGACGCCCTTCGACGCGGCGCAGTGTGATGCCCTCGTCGCGCGGCTCCTCGCGGCGCGGCGTCCCGATTATCTCTGGTTCATCGGACCCGCGCTTCCGCCGGCGCTTGCGCGTCAAGCGCGTTCGCGTTCGCGCGATCAATATCTGCGGCTTGCGCTCACCGCTACGCCGATCCCAGCGGCGTTGCAGCGCGAGGTCAATCAAGCCGCGCGCGTGCTGACGGTTGAGCCGGCGCGCGAGTTTACGCGCGAGCATCAAACGCTCGTGGCTGAATTGATGCGCCGCGAAAAACTCCCGCCGTTGATCGCCGAGTTGTACCGTGCGATGCCGGCGTACCTTGCGGAATGTGCGACTGCGCTGACGTTGAACGCACGCGATGCACGCGGTAGATTGGTCGCCTTTTTCGTCGTCGAACTGGCGGCGGCGCAATTCGACACGTACGTGCTCGGCTGTCATTCCAAAAAAAATTACGTGCCGCACGCGTCGGATTTGTTGTTCGCCGAAATGATCGCGCACGCGCGCGCGCGGAACAAGCCGAGCATCAACTTGGGGCTGGGGGTGAACGCCGGTATTCGGCGCTTTAAGGAAAAGTGGGGTGGGACGCCGGACATGAACTATGAATTTTGCGAATGTTATTTGGGTCCGCCCGCTGCCGTTTCGATTTTGGACGCACTGTTGGCAGAAAGACGATGACGGATTTTTTCTTTTGGCAAAACGAAAAACCATTACGCATGGTTTGGCGCGTCGAGAAAAACAGCGGCGCGGCGTACCTGATCGGCACCGCGCATTTTTTCCCGCACAGTTTCGCGCGCCCGCTCACGCGCTTGTTGCGCGCCGCTCCGACGGTGCTGTTCGAGGGTCCGCTCGATGATGTCAGTTCGGCGCGGATCGCCGAGTACGGCAGGCAGGGCGCTGGCGTGCCGACCTTTGTGGATGCGCTGACGCCGGAAGCGATCCGCGAGATTGAGCGCGTGTTGCGTCGTCGCCTCGCCGATGCAAACGGCGACGAGTGGCTCTTGACGCTCGTCGAGCGCAAACCGATTTATTTCGAATCGTGCACGCGCGACGTGCGACCCTGGGCGGCGTTCTTTTCGATCTGGCGCGCGTGCCTCGCGTGGAATTATTCGATGGATTTGGAAGGATACCAAATCGCGCGTCGCCTGGGCAAGCCGATTCAGTTTCTCGAAACGCTCGACGAGCAACTCGCAGTGCTCGACAATATTCCGCTCGAACGCATCGCGCATCAGTTGAACGATTACACAAATTGGGAGAC
The DNA here is from genome assembly GCA_903825565.1 of uncultured Anaerolineales bacterium. GTDB lineage: Bacteria > Chloroflexota > Anaerolineae > UBA4142 > UBA4142 > CAIKBD01. The sequence goes on from CAIKBD010000238.1 coordinate 44,533, forward strand.
GTACAAACACGAGTACGTTCGAACTTTTCTCGCTGGGGATTTGGACAAGCTGATGACGTTGACCGCGCGGTTCGTGACGCGTGGCCCCGTCCTGGTTGGCGCGCGCGACCAGATTCTCTTTGATCGGATGCAACCGATCTTGGAACGCGAGCGCGCGGTGGCGTTCGTCGGTTTTCCGCATGTGCCCGGCGTGACTGCATTGTTTCGCAACGCGGGGTACGCGGTGACGCAGGTGCGCGCATGATTACGCCCGCCGAGTGCGCGTACATTGCCGAGCACGCCTACGTGCCGGAGCATCTGCCGCACTATGTCGCCGCGATCTCGCGCACCGAGTCGTTCTTGTTTGGCGAGTTTGTCGCGCATGTTGCGGACGCGCATTTGATTTTCGTCGGCTATCCGTTGCGCGGCGAGGATGACGCGGCACGTTTGATGGCGGCGCTCGCCGAAGCCAAAGCGCGGTGTCAGCCGACTGGCGTTTCGGTGATCGCGCCGCACATGCCGGCGGCGCTCGCGGATTACGCGTGTTCGCCCGCGGACGCGTATTATCGGCTCGATGTGACGCGGCTCGTCATTCCGCCCAAGACGCGCAACATGCTTGCGCGCGCGCGCCGCGAGGTCACGGTTGGCGTCGGCAAATTTGGCGCGGAGCATCGGCGGCTGATGGACGATTTTGTGCGCGCGCGTCGTTTCGATGACGCGACGCGTTTCATTTTTCAGCGCGTTGCCGAGTACGCGCAATGCGCCAGCGCAGTGCTGTTCGAGGCGCGCACGGCGCGCGGCAAGTTGGTCGCGTTCGACCTCGCCGAGTTTGGCGCGCGCGAGTACGCGTTTTACATGTTCAACGTGCGCGCACGCGCGCAGGCGATTCCCGGCGCGTCCGATCTGTTGCTCGCGCAGATCATCGCGCGGGCGCAGGCGGAAGGGAAACGCTTTGTGAACCTGGGTTTGGGGATTGATGCCGGCGTGACGTTCTTCAAGCGCAAGTGGGGCGCGTTGCCGTTTCTAAATTACGTGGCGGGCACGCAGAAAATCGCGCGCCCGCCAACGTGGCGTGACTTGATCGATCAACTCGCGCGGTGAGTCCGCGCGAGTGGTTAATGCAAAATCTGCTTTAGAAACTGCCCGGTGTAGGAATGGTTGACCTGGGCAACTTGCTCCGGCGTCCCTTCGGCGATCACGCGCCCGCCCTTGTCGCCGCCTTCCGGTCCCATATCAATCAGCCAGTCCGCCGTTTTGATCACGTCAAGATTGTGCTCGATCACGACGACCGTGTTTCCCGTGTCCGCCAGCCGGTTGAGCACCTCCAACAATTTTTCCACGTCGGCGATGTGCAAGCCGACGGTGGGTTCGTCGAGAATGTAGAGCGTGCGCCCCGTCGCGCGCCGCGACAATTCCTTCGACAACTTGACGCGTTGCGCCTCGCCGCCGGACAGCGTGGTCGCCGGTTGCCCCAGGTGGATGTACCCCAAGCCGACTTGGCTGAGCGTTTCGAGTTTCGTGCGGATGCGCGGAATGTTTTCGAAAAATTCCAACGCCTCGTCCACCGTCAAGTCGAGCACGTCCGAAATATTTTTGCCCTTGTAGAGAACTTCCAACGCCTCGCGGTTGTACCGCTTGCCGTGACAAATCTCGCACGGCACGTACACGTCCGGCAAAAATTGCATTTCGATTTTGATGATCCCGTCGCCCTGACACGCCTCGCACCGCCCGCCTTTGACGTTGAACGAAAAGCGGCCCGCTTTATAGCCGCGCACTTTGGCTTCGTTCGTCGTTGCAAACAGATCGCGAATCTCGGTGAACAACCCGACGTAGGTCGCCGGGTTCGAGCGCGGCGTGCGCCCAATCGGCGATTGATCAATGTCAATCACCTTGTCGAGATGATCCACGCCGATCAGCGTATCGTGCTTGCCCGGTTTTTCCTTCGCGCCGTAAAAAACCTGCGCGAGCCGCCGATACAAAATGTCCACGACGAGCGACGACTTGCCCGAACCGCTGACGCCGGTCACGCACACGAATTTGCCGAGCGGAATTTTGACATCCACATTTTTGAGATTGTTTTCCGCCGCGCTTTTGACGACTAGCGCCTTGCCACTGCCGGCGCGCCGTTTCGGCGGCACAGCCACTTGGCGCGCGCCGCTGAGGTACGCGCCGGTGATCGAATCGGGACAGCGCATCACGTCGGCGGGTGTGCCCGCGCAAACGACGTGCCCGCCATGCTCGCCCGCGCCGGGTCCCAGGTCAACGATGAAATCGGCGGCGCGCATCGTCTCTTCGTCGTGCTCGACGATGAGCACCGTGTTGCCGAGATCGCGCAAATGCAAGAGCGTTTCGATCAGCCGCGCATTGTCGCGCGGATGCAAGCCGATGCTGGGTTCGTCGAGAATGTAGAGCACGCCCATCAACTGCGAGCCGATTTGCGTGGCGAGCCGGATGCGTTGCGCTTCGCCGCCGCTCAACGTGCCCGCGCTCCGGTCGAGCGTGAGATAGTCCAGCCCGACGTTGACGAGGAAACCCAACCGCGCGCGAATCTCTTTGAGAATTTGGTGTGCGATCGTTTTTTGCTTCTCGCTGAAAATTTCCGGCAGACGATTGACAAAGGTCAGCGCCTCGACAACGGACATGCCTGTGACCTGAACAATGTTCTGGTCCGCAATCGTTACCGCGAGCGCTTCCGGTTTGAGGCGTTGCCCGTGACAAACGGGGCAGGGGCGCGAGGTCATGAATTGTTCGATCTCTTGCCGGATGTAATCGGAATCGGTTTCCTTGTAACGGCGCATCTGGTTTGGAACTACGCCCTCGAACGTCGTTTCGTACTCGCGCATCCGCCCGAACTGATTTTCGTACCGCACGCGGATCACATCGTCGCCGGTGCCGTACAAAATCTTGTCGAGATGTTCGCGCTTGAGTTCGCGCACCGGCGCGTCCATCGAAAAATTATACTTGCGCGCCACCGCTTCGATCAGTTTGGCGTAATAACTGTCGTTGTTACTGCTGTCAATGCCGTTCGCGCGCACCGCGCCCGCGCCGAGCGAGAGCGTGCGGTCAGGAATGATCAGATCGGGATCGAGTTCCATCTGCGTGCCGAGACCGGTGCATGCCGGGCACGCGCCGTGCGGTGTGTTGAACGAGAACGTGCGCGGCTCGATTTCGCCCAGCGAAATGTTGTCCACCGGGCACGAAAAATGTTCCGAGAACATCAAGTCTTCGGCGTCCGTGCCGACGCGCGCCACGTAGACGATCCCGCCGCCGAGTTTCAGCGCGGTCTCGACTGAATCGGCAATGCGATTGTGATCGGATGCGTTGCCGCGTTTGATCACGAGCCGATCCACTACCGCTTCAATTGTGTGCTGTTTGTACCGGTCGAGTTTGATCTCTTCGTTCACATCGAGCACGTCGCCGTTGACGCGCACGCGCACGAAACCGGCTTTTCGCACATCGTCGAAAACTTTTTTGTGTTCGCCCTTGCGATCCTTGATCAGCGGCGCGAGGATCATCAGCCGCGATCCTTCCGGCAAACTTTCGATGGCGTCCACGATTTGCTCGACGCTCTGTTGCGCGATGACGCGGCCGCATTTGGGGCAGTGCGGTTGCCCGGCGCGCGCAAAGAGCAAGCGCAGGTAATCGTAAATCTCGGTCACGGTGCCGACGGTCGAGCGCGGGTTGTGGCTGACGCCTTTTTGGTCAATCGAAATTGCCGGCGATAGCCCCTCGATCTGATCCACGTCCGGCTTTTCCATTTGCCCGAGGAATTGCCGCGCATACGCCGACAGCGATTCGACGTAGCGGCGTTGCCCCTCGGCGTAGATCGTGTCGAACGCGAGCGACGATTTGCCGGAGCCGGACAAGCCGGTGATGACGACCATCTTGTCGCGCGGGATTTCCAGCGAGATATTTTTGAGGTTGTGTTCGCGTGCGCCGCGAATGATCAGTTTGTCTTGTGCCATTTTTTCTGTTTTTCGATTGTGGATTTTGGATGTGCGCTTGCGATTCGGACAGCGATTCTAGCACGAAAGAGAAAAATGAGCAACGCGGCAAAATTCAAGTGGCGTAGGACAAATTTGTAAATTTGTCCTACGTGTTATAGTCTTGGTCAGGGGCGGCAGATGCCGTAGGACAAATTTGTAAATTTGTCCTACGTGTTATAGTCTTGGTCAGGGGCGGCAGATGCCGTAGGACAAATTTGTAAACTTGTCCCACGTGTTATAATCTTGGTCAGGGGTGGCAGATGCCGTAGGACAAATTTGTAAACTTGTCCCACGTGTTATAATCTTGGTCAGGAGGTGGCAGATGACGGACGATAAATTTGTGATGCGGGTCGGCGCAATCGGGGGCGGTGCGGCGGCGGGTTTGCTCGCCGTGATGATGGGCGTCGGCGCGAGCATCGGCGCGGATTTTTCGAACTTGGGCGATTCGCTCGTGCCGCGTACCGTCGCGCATTTGTTTGCGGCGTACCGCGGCGAAATTCAAACACTGATGGTCGTGGATAATTTGTTTGTGCTCGGCTACTTGGTCGCGTTCATCGGCTTGGCGACGGCGACGCGACGGCGCGCGCCGCTGTTCGCCGGGATCGCGTTGGGGTTTGCCTTGGCGACCGGCGTGCTCGACTTTTTGGAAAACAGTCTGACGCTGGGTTTGCTTGGAGTCGTCACGCAGAATCAAACGCTGTTCACCGCGCCGACCTTGACGAGCGAGTCGGTGCTGGGTTTGAATCTGCTCGGGCAGGTCAAGTATCTTTGCGCGAACGTCGCCGTCGTGTTGTTCGGCATCGGCATGTGGAGCGCAGAGCGTTTGCATCGCGTCACAGCGATCTTGTTCTGGTTATTTGCGCCGCTCAACGTGCTCGCGTTTGTCGTGCCGGCATTTGCGGCGGCGCGCATCCTGGGAATGTTCGCGCTGTTGATCCTCGGCGCGGTGGTGTTGGGGCGGCAAGCCCGCGCAGTGGAATGAAATTCCGCTTGCGAATTTCCTGGGGGGACGCCGATTCGCCCAATCCATTTGCCTAAACGTTCAAAGTGGAGTATCATTAGCGCGGTCATGGAAGACAAGCGCAGTGTCGCGCCCGATCCGCTGGGGTCATCGAAGGAGGTGATGCGAGCGAATCTGAACCGTTTGCGTTTTGCCTAATCGGACCGAAATGATTTCCAAGAGGAGAAGAAGAAATGAACAAGTACGTGTTGCTTGCGGTTACGTTGCTCGTCGCGCTGGCGGCGATTGTGGCGTGCGTGCCTGCGCCGACGCCGACGCCGGTGCCGGCAAAGCCGACGGATGTGCCGAAACCGACCGAAGCGCCCAAGCCAACAGTCGCGCCAACCAAAGCGGCTGAACCGACGAAAGCGCCCGAACCGACCAAAGCGCCCGCGGCGACAGCGGTTCCCACCAAAGCGGCTGAACCGACCAAAGCGCCAGAGCCGACGAAAGCCGCTGTCGCGCCGACGCCAACTACCGCGCCAATGAAGTGCGAAAAGATGGCGAATCCGCCGACCGTCGCCGCGGGGCAACCCGGCGCGCCGGACAAACCCATCGTGATCACGTTCGTCCCCTCCGGCGATACGGCGAAAATCGCCAAGGGTGGCGACCAGATCGCCGAGTGCTTGAACAAGATCACCGGTTTGACGTTCGCCCCCGTTTCCGTCGGCACGACGTTCGCCGCCTCCATCGAAGCGATGGGCGCGAACAAGGCGCAGATCGGTTTCCTCAACACATTCTCCGTGTTGCTCGCGCGCCAAAAGTACGACATTGATCCGGCGCTCGCCGTGATGCGCAAGTACAACACGAACGCGATTGATCCGGACAAGGCGGACGCGGGTAAATTGACTGCGTACTACAAAGGGCAATTCATCGCCAAGAAAGATTCCGGCATCAAGACCTACGCGGATTTGAAAGGCAAGTCCTTCTGCTTTGTCGATCCGAACTCGACCTCCGGCTACATCATTCCGCAAATCGTCCTCAAGGCGAACGGCATCAATCCCGACAAGGATCTCAAAGCCGTCGTCAACGCGGGGTCACACAACAACGTGGGTCTCGGCGTGTACAAGGGCGATTGCGATGCGGGCGTCTCCTACGTGGACGTGCTGACGGACGCCGCCGCGAACCTTGCCAAGACGTTCCCCGACATTGCCGACAAAGTGGTGCCGTTCGCGCTGACCGAAAAAATCCCGAACGACGGCGTGCAATTCGTCAAGGGATTTGATCCCAAGGTGAAAGCCGCCATCGTGGATGGTTTGGTGGCGATGGCGAAGGATCCCGGCGGCAACGCCGTCCTCCGCAGTATCTACACCATTGATGATTTCCAAAAGATTGACACCTCTTTCTACGCCGAATTTGAAAACGTGCTGAAGAAAGCCGGCGTTGATCCCGCGGCGCTCGTCAAATAAACGTATGCCCAAACCTGACAGGTCTTGCCCCAAGCGGACCTGTCAGGTTTTCGTCATTTGTTGGAGACTGTATGCTTCAAGTCGAAAAGCTTTTCAAGACCTATCCCAACGGCACGCAGGCGCTCAAGGACGTTAGTTTCCAAGTTGAAGATGGCGAGTTTCTCGCGGTGATTGGTTTGAGCGGCTCGGGCAAATCTACGCTCTTGCGGTGCATCAACCGCTTGATCGAACCCACGTCCGGCAAAGTGATTTGGAATGGCATGGATGTGACCGCGCAATCTTCCGCCGATATGCGGAAGGTGCGCCGGCAAATCGGCATGATCTTTCAACAGTTCAACCTCGTCAAGCGATCCTCCGTGATGACGAACGTGTTGTCGGGGCGGCTGGGTTACATCAGCCCCTGGCAAAGTCTCGCCAATTATTTTTCCGCCGAGGACAAACAACGCGCGCTGACCAATCTCGATCAAGTCGGCTTGCGCGAAAAGGCGTACGTCCGCGCCGATTCGCTGTCGGGCGGGCAACAGCAACGCGTGGGCATCGCGCGCGCGTTGATGCAAGAGCCAAAGTTGATCTTGGCGGATGAGCCGGTCGCGTCGCTCGATCCGGTGCTCGCCCATTCGATTCTCAAATACCTCGAACAGTTGAACAAGGAAAAGGGCATCACGGTTTTGTGCTCGCTCCACTTTCTCGATCTGGTGCACCGGTACGCGACGCGCGCAATCGCGCTCAAGGATGGCGAACTCGTGTTTGAGGGCTTGCCGAAGGAAATTGACGACGCGCAATTCAAAGCGATCTATGGGCAAGAAGCCGAGCGCGTCAGCATCGTGTAATTTTTGATTGCTGATTTTTGATTTTTGCTTTGCCGATTGCCAGTGCGGAAGGGCGCGCGCAATCCGAAATCCGAAATCAAAAATCAAAGATCGAAAATCGGAAATCCTATGAATCTATCCGCAATTTCTTCTCCCCGCAAAAACCCTGTGCTTGCCGGCGCGCTTTCATTGCTGGTGCCGGGCGCAGGGCAAATTTACCTCGGGCGCGTGTGGCGCGGCATTACGCTTTTGGTGAGCATCCCACTATTGGGGTACCTGATTCTGTGGGGCTTGATCAATTTCAAAATCGGGATGGTGCAAACCGGCACGATGATGACAAGCTGGCTGTTTGCGCCGTTCATCGCGCTCTGTGTGTGGAACGTGCTCGACGCGTACCGCGGCGCGCAGGGGCAAGCGGTCAACCTCGGCTGGGCGTTGCTGTGTGCCGCGATCATTCTGTACTATCTCGCGTGGCAAGTCACCGACATTAACCTGGACCGGCTCGTGACGCGTTTCAACGACGCGGTCAAGGTTGCCAATAACTTGATCCACCCCGACTTGGCGGTGCAAGACGAGCAGGGCAATTGGACGCCGAGCGAAAATTTCGGCGACATTTTTGGACGCGTGGCGGACAAGCCCGCGCCGGGTTGGATGGTGCAGGTGGGCTGGGCGGCAAAGGGGCAACTCGTGCCGCAGTACCAAGCCGGCAAATTGATCGAGACGATTGCGATTGGGTTGATCGCGACGATCCTTTCGACGTTGCTCGCCGTGCCGCTCAGCTTTTTTGCCGCGCACAATATTATGGCGCGCATCCCCGGCGGCACGCTCATCTACTATGCGATGCGGACGATCTTGAACGTCGTGCGCGCGGTGGATACGGTGATCTGGGGCTTGCTCGTGATCGTGTGGGTTGGCTTGGGCAATTTCGCCGGCGTGATCGCGTTGACGATTCACTCGATTGCCGCGCTCGGCAAGTTGTACTCGGAAGAGATCGAGCACATTGATATGGGACCCATCGAAGCGATCACGGCGACCGGCGCAAACCTGGCGCAGGTGATCCGCTTTGCGGTCATTCCGCAAATCGTGCCGCCGTTTCTCGCGTACACCTTG
>CAIKBD010000239.1 GCA_903825565.1 uncultured Anaerolineales bacterium
CGCCGCGATGCGCCCCTGCTCCAACACCAGGATCAGATCGGCGCGTTGCAACGTGCTCAAGCGGTGCGCGATCACAAACGTCGTGCGTCCGCGCATCAATTGATCGAGCGCGCGCTGGATGTGATGCTCGGTCTCGGTGTCCACGCTCGACGTTGCGTCGTCGAGGATCAGGATGCGCGGATTCGTCAAAAGCGCGCGCGCAATCGCCAGGCGTTGCTTTTGCCCGCCGGACAAGGTGACGCCGCGCTCGCCCACGTCCGTATCGTAGCCATTCGGCAAACCCAGGATGAACTCGTGCGCTTGCGCCGCGCGCGCCGCTTGTTCGATCTGCGCTGGAGTGGCGGCGGGACAGCCGAACGCAATGTTCTCGCGGATCGTGCGCGCGAACAGAACCGAGTCTTGGAGCACGATGCCGATCTGCGCGCGCAACGCCGTGAGTTGAAACGCGCGCACGTCCGCGCCGTCAATCGTCACACGCCCGGCGGTTGGATCGTAAAAGCGCGGCACGAGACTGATCAGCGTGGATTTGCCGGAGCCGGTTGCGCCGAGCAACGCAATAATTTTGCCGGCATCGGCGACAAATGAAATCGCTTGCAAGATCGCGCGCGTGCCGTACGCGAACGTTACGTCCTCGAACGCGACGCGTCCGTGCGCGATGGTTAGGGCTTGCGCGTTCGGCGCGTCGCGCACGTCCGGCACCGTGTCGAGCACCTGAAAGATGCGTTCCGCCGCCGCGCTCCCCATCGCCAACAGCGGGACCATCGTGCCGAGCAAACGGATCGGTTGCACGAGTTGCGCGAGGTACGTGGTGAACGCGACGAGTTCGCCCAGCGTCAGTTGATTCTGGATCACCAGACTGCCGCCGTACCACAGTACGATCACCGATCCCAAATTCGCGAGCAAATTCATCAGCGGCACGTTGATCGCTTCGAGCCGGACGTTTTGCGCGGTGAGGTTGAACCACGTGTCGTTCTCCGCATCGAACCGGGCAATTTCGGCGCGCTCTTGCGCGAACGCCTTGACCACGCGCACGCCGCGCAAGTTCTGCTCGATCCGCGTGGTGAGCGCGGCGAGTTGGCGCTGGATCGCCAGCGACAGCGGGCGCGCGCGCGTGCCGAAATACAAAGCGCGCTGCGCGAGTAACGGCACCAGCAACAAGACGACGAACGCCAGCGATGAGTTCATCCACCACAAGGCAACCGCCGTCGCGGTGAGCAACACCAGCCCATTGAGAATCCGCAACGTTGCGCGTCCCGTCAACGCGCGAATCCGCTCGACATCTTGCATCGTGCGCGACAAGAGATCGCCGGTTTCGTTTTGGCTGAGAAAAGAAAACGAGAGGAGCGTCAATTTGCGTTGGATGGCATTGCGGAGATCGAACGCGACATTTTGCGAAGCGGTTTCGCTCCACCGCCCCTGCAAAAATGTCAGTCCGCCTTTGAGGAGCGCGAGCGCGAGCAACGCCAAGACCGCTAGTGCAAGTTCGGTCGCGCTGTTGCGTTTGATTCCCTCGTCAATGATCCACCGAATGAACTGCGGCACGGCGAGGTTGAGCGCGATGATCGCGAGCAACGTGCCATACGCGCCAACGACCAAGCGGCTGTGTGGGCGAAGGTAACGATACGCGCGCGCCAGAGTCCGCAACGAAGAAGTAGTGTATGGCATCGCCGCTATCATATCCCCAAGACATTTTTTTTGCAACAATCGCGCGCGAGTACTACCGCCATCGTTTGAAAACGACGGCTCAATAAGTGGAAACTCGGTGAACCGAGTTGTGCGAATCGGTTTCAACCGATTTCTACCTGGCTAAGCCGCCGATTTGAATCGGCGGCGGAGTTCGCCAACAGAGTCTTTGAATCGGCGGCGACATTTGCCCAACAACGTGACGCACACCCGCGCGAGTGTGATATAATCGCTAGTATCTGATGTTTACAAAAAAGGGAGGCAAAACTGGATGGGCAACATTGTCGTCGTGGGTAGCGCGAACACAGATATGATTTTGAAATGCGCGCACTTGCCCCAACCGGGCGAAACGATCCTGGGCGGCGAATTTGCAATGGCGGGCGGCGGCAAGGGCGCGAACCAAGCTGTCGCCGCGGCGCGGCTCGGTGGCGCGGTCACGTTCGTCGCGCGGCTGGGGCGCGATGCGATGGGCGATCAAGCGCTGGCGCAGTACCAAGCCGAAGGGATCGCGTGCGAACATATCACGCGCGCCGAGTCTGCCGCGTCCGGCGTCGCGCTGATTTTGGTGGATGCCGCCGGCGAAAATATGATCGGCGTCGCATCGGGCGCGAACGCCACCCTGTTGCCGGAACACGTCGCGGCGGCAGAAGCGGCGATCCGCACTGCGGTGGTCGTGCTCGTGCAATTGGAGATTCCGTTGGAAACCGTCGCCGCCGCGATCCGCCTCGCGCACAAACACAACACCCGCGTCATTCTCAACCCCGCGCCGGCGCGCGCCCTGCCCGCCGAGTTGCTGCAAGACGCGGTGCTCACGCCGAACGAGACCGAAGCGGCAATTCTCACGCACCAAGATGTAACGACGGAAGCCGGGATCGAAAACGCGGCACGTCAATTGATCGCGCTCGGCGCGCATCAAGTTGTGATGACATTGGGCGAACGGGGCGCACTGTGGGCAACGCGCGCGCACACCCAGATTGTTCCCGCGTTTCCCGTCACGCCGGTGGACACGACTGCCGCCGGCGACGCGTTCAACGGTGGGCTTGCCGTCGCGCTCGCGCGCGGCGATGACATGCTGCCGGCGATTCGCTACGCGTCCGCCGTCGCCGCGCTCTCCGTCACGAAATTCGGCGCGCAACCCTCGTTGCCCACGCGCGCCCAAGTTGAAACATTTCTCGCGCAACACGCGTAAAAAAAAAGCCCTGCCGGGTCGCTTGCGCGAAAACCTGGCAGGGCTATTCACCTTCCACAATTTGCCGCCACACTTCACGCGTTGCCGCCGCCGGCTCCACATCCAACTCGGCGCGCAAAACGCGCACACACTCGGCGTAGACCCGCCGCGCCTGTGCACGGTCTCCGCGTTGCTCGTACGCGCGCATCATCAGGCGGTAGGCATGTTCCCAGCACAAATCCCGCGCCAGAATTTTTTCGCACCACGCGATACACTCGACACTTGCGCCGCGTGCCAGCAATTCCGCCGCCAAGCGATCCGCCGCGTGCAAGTAGAGCGCGAGCAAACGTTCCCGCTCGGCGAGCGCCCAGTCGGCGTAACGCGCCTCGGCTATCAAGAAATCATCGTGATACAACGCGAGCGCGCGGCGGTACAGGTCGAGCGCGACATCGCCGGCTGCATGATCGGCACGCACGATCAATTGCGCGAACTCGTCCACATCGAGCCACACATCGGCGTCCGCGCGCCAACCGTATGCCGATTCCGCGCGCGCGATGAACGCCGGTTCCGCTTCGCCGCGTGCCGGTTCGAGCGCATTGTTCAGCGCGTTGAGTGCGACCTTGAAATCGCGCGCCGCCACGTCCGGCGGTTCCTCCGCCCACAACAGTTCGAAAATTTCCTCGCGCTCAAGCAAGCGTTCGCGCCGCGCAAGCAACACTTGCAACAATTGCCGCGCCGATTTGCGCGTCCACTCGCGCGCCGCGATCTCGGTCTCGCCGCGCCACACGCGCAACGCGCCGAATGTTTGCACACGCAGTTGATAACCGGGATGCAACATCACCTTGTCGAGTCCATTGACCGCAAGCAAACGCGTGATGTACGCAACGTGCTTGCCGCGCGCGCGCGCTTCCAGCAACAGCGGCACGATCACGCGGACATCGGGCAAACCCAGGAGCGTGCGCGTCGTCAGCAGATAATCCACGCGCATCGTTTGCGCCAGCGGCAATGCTTCGTCCAACTGCGCGATGGCGCGGTCACGCTGGTTCAAGCGCCAATGTGCGAGCGCGAGCCACATGCGCGCCGCCACTTGCGCTACCTTGTCGCCGCACGAGTGGAGCGCGGCAAGCGCATCACCGAGCATGGGCAACGCATCGCGCGGACGATCCGCGAACACGAAACTTGCGCCCAGCGAAATTTGGATCAGCGCAACGAGCCACGCGTCGCCCGCATTCTGGGTTTCTTCAATCGCTTCCGCCGCCGCACGTTGCGCCGTGCGCAAATCGCCGACAAATCCGTGCGCGCGGATCATCCCCCACATCGCTTCGGCACGCGTGCGCCGCACCATCAATTGATCGCCGAGCGCGATGGATTCTTCGTAACATTGAATCGCCGTGTGCAAATCGCCGCACACCTGATGCGCGTGTCCCAACCGCGTGAGTGCGACTGCCGTGATAAATGGCGACGCCAGTTGCTTGCCAATCGCAATGCCTTCCTCCGCCGCCGCGCGCGCATCGGCGGCGCGACCCTGTAGCGCATAGATCAGCGCAAGGATCAACATCGTCTCCCGATGCGCCCGCGGCGCGTGGGACTTGCCGCGTTCCGCGCGCGCCCAGGTTTCCAAAATGTCGCGCGCCTCGTCGAGCCGCCCCGTGCGGAGTTTGACGCGCACGCTCAACGCGTCCTCGCTAGGACCTTCCTCGCGCAACATTCGCGCTTGCTCGCGCAATTCTTCCGCCTCGCGTGCCTTGCCCATATTCAATTTATTTTCGGCGAGCAATTCCAACAGCCGCGCCTGCGCCGCGCGATCATCCACGCGATCCATTAAACGCAACGCCGCTTGCAACAGGTCTTCGGCTTGCCGCGCGCGCACCGTGTCGAGGTAGATCAACGCTTGCCCGCGCAACGCGCGCGCGATGCCGCTCTCATCGTTTGCCGTGCGCCACGCGCGCTCGGCTTGCGCGTACCAAGCGAGCGCGTCCGGGAATTGGCTCCGCAGACGCGCCAACTCGCCGAGCAAAAAAATCAAACGCGGGCGCGCGGCAAC
>CAIKBD010000240.1 GCA_903825565.1 uncultured Anaerolineales bacterium
GGGCCTTCAGGTGGTGGTGTACGCCGGGAATGAGTTTGGTGCCTTTCACATTGAAGAGATTGCCACCCTTCTCGGCGCGCCGCCCAAAATGAGCTTTCGCCGCGCTACGGATGTGTCACCGCCTTAATTCAATTTCTCTGTACAATTTGAGCGTAAAAAAACACCACGATACCGTGGTGTTTTAATTTTGTGTACCAGTATTCTATTGGTGCAATGCTCGTTGTACTGCTACGTCTGACTCGTCCACTGCCATACCCCATTTGCTATCATTAAGAACCTTGACCTGTCCTGATTGAGCCCATCGCCACAGGCTAGTCCGTCTAATTTTGTATTTCTTCTCTGCCTCAACCAACGTTATAGGGATGCCACGTAAATGAGAATATTTTTGCCGCAAGGTGACTTCGATCTCAATTTTCTTTGTGATTGCATTTAATTTTTCACCCTCTAACGCAAAATCCCCGTTCACTTTCACCGCCGGGATTTTACCATCGTTGACAAGACGCGTCAGGAGATCCACAGAGAGGCGATATTGTTTGGCGGCATCGCGGAGGAGAATATAGTGAGGAAAAGTAGTTGGTTTCTTACGTGGACGAGCCATTTTTTCTTCCAATCATCTGGGTGAGCGCACACGGGTTATACGCGCGTATAACCGCGCTTACGCACGGTCCGACTTTCGCGCGGCGGTAGTTTTCGGGCGACCGCGCGGGAGAGCAGGGGGAACCCAGTCGCCGGGGATGCGCCAGGTATTTCCCATTTTGAATGCGCCAGGGATCCGACCATGTTGCACGAGACGTTTGACCCAGGCGCGACCGATGGAATGTTTTTTGGTGACTTGCGTTGCGGTGAGGTAATTTTGGGCAATGCCGTTCTCAACCTGGATTTGAACGACAAACGATTCGCTGATGCGCCGCGGGCAAATGCGTTTCGGCTCTGTCATGGGGTATCCTCACAGGTTCCGTAAGCGAATGTCCCGCTTACGACAACCGCTCCGTCAGTGACGGAGCGGTTTGTTTTCGGAGAGCCACCTTAGGGACTTGAACCCCAAACCGGACACTTACGATGCGTCTGCTCTACCGATTGAGCTAAGGTGGCGATTCACCTGCGAGCGAGAATATAGCACACATTTCGTTTTTTGGCAAAAACGAAACGCGAAACGCACACCTTTTGCCAAATCGCTCCAAGCAGAGTATAATCTTGGTGTGGCGTTGTGCGGGGGAGCAATGTCGCATCGGTTCAGACCGCTAGAGCGAATGTGCGCGTTCGCGCGAGCGGTTTTTCTTTGCGCGCGTAACCTTTTGCCCGCGCGGACGTAAATCGTTTTGCGCGCCCCTGCCAGTTCGCGCCACCGGAGTGATCACCATGTTTTGGAAACGCCCACCGAAAACTCAAACCCCTGCCGCCGGCAAATATCAGCACGGCAACGAAGAATTGATCGAACTGCACCGCGTCGTTAAAACGTTTCACACTGCCGCGGGACCTTTCCCCGCGCTCAAGAACGTGGATTTGCGCGTGGGCACGAGCGAGTTCGTCGCCGTGATCGGCAAATCCGGCAGTGGTAAATCCACGCTGATCAACATGATCGCCGGCATTGATCGCCCAACCGCCGGCGAAGTATTTGTCGGCGATACCGCCGTGCACACGCTCAACGAAGGGCAAATGGCAGTCTGGCGCGGCAAGCACCTGGGCATCGTCTTTCAATTTTTCCAACTCTTGCCCACGCTGACCATCGTCGAAAACGTCATGTTACCGATGGACTTTTGCAACGTCTATAAATCTGGCGAACGCTACGCGCGCGCGCTCCAGTTGCTCGACCAAATGGAAATGGCGGATCACGCCCACAAATTGCCCTCCGCCATTTCCGGGGGGCAGCAACAACGCGTGGCGATTGCGCGCGCGCTCGCCAACGATCCGCCGATTCTCATCGCCGACGAGCCGACCGGCAACCTCGATTCCAAAACCGCCGATGCCGTGTTCAACTTGTTTGAAGACTTGGTCAAGCGCGGCAAAACGATTTTGATGGTCACGCACGACAACGATTTGGCAAAACGCGTCACGCGTGCGGTGCAAATCGTGGACGGCGAAATCATCGAAAAGCAACTCGCCGATGTGTTTCCCACTCTCACGAGCGAACAACTCGTCACCTTCACCCATCGGATCGATCCCGAACATTATGCGCCCGGCGCGATCATTTTGCAACGCGGCGCGCCGGTCGAACGTTTGCACGTCTTGCTCAAAGGCAAAGTTGAAATCGTCGTGCCGCAAGCGGACGGCACGGAAAAAGTGGTGGCGACCTTTACGCGCGGCAATTTCTTCGGCGAAATCGAAATGCTACGCGGCGGCGTCAGCCGGGCAACCGCGCGCGCCGCCAGCGATACCCCCGTCGAAGTGCTCCGTTTGGATCGCGCGACATTTACCGAAATGATGGAGCAAGCGCCGGAACTCAAAGCGCACATCTCACGCATCGTGCAAGAACGCACAGCGGAAAATGCGGCAACCCAGAAAGGCGGCGCGCAATGATCGCACCCCGCTGGAAAAAAGTCCTGCGCGATCTGTGGGGCAACAAATTGCGGACGACGCTCGTCGTGCTCTCCATCGCCGTCGGCGTGTTCGCCGTGGGCACGGTGACACACACCTTCACGATTGTCTCCCAGGAACTCGCGCTCACGTATCCGCAAGCCAACCCGGCGGCGGCGACGATCTACACCGACGCGTTCGACGACGCGCTGGTGGAGATGGTGCGCCGTGTGCCCGGCGTCGCCGACGCCGAAGCGCGCTCGATGCTCTACACGCAAATCTTGATCGGCGACGAAAAGAAAATGTTTCTGATTTTCGCCCTGCCGGATTTTAACGACATTCGGATCAACAAGGTGCGCTTTCAAAACGAATATCGCGCCGCGCCGGAATTTCACGCCGAGACCGGGCATTGGCCCCCCGGCGAGCGCGAGATCGTGCTGGAACGTTCGTCGCTCCTGATGCCCGGCTTGGTGCCCAGCGACTTGCAAGTCGGCGACACGATCCAGGTGCAGATCGGCGAAAAGTTGATCCGCGAGCTCAAGATCGTTGGACTCGCGCACGAGACCACCCAAGCGCCCGCGCCGTTTATGAGCGCGGCGTTCGGCTACGTCAACCTGGACACGTACGAATGGCTCACCGGCTCACGCCGCGCCAGCACGCTCAACCTCACCGTCGCCGAGCGCAAGCTCGATCAGGAACATATCAAAGCGGTGGTTGAAACGGTCAAACAAAAAATCGAAGCCGACGGGCGCACGGTTTCCGTGAATGTGCCGCAACCGGGCAAACACCCGTTGCAAGATATTTTCGCCGGCTTGCTCTTGTTGCTCAACCTGCTCGGTTTCGGCTCGCTGATTCTCAGCGGCTTTCTCGTCGTCAACACGATCTCGGCTCTGCTCACGCAACAGACGCGCCAGATCGGAATGATGAAAGCCATCGGCGGACGCAAGCGGCAAATCATCGGGCTGTACCTCGTGATGGTGTTGCTGTTCGGGCTGCTGGCGTTGCTCGTCGCCATTCCGTCCGCCGCGTTCGCCGCATCCAAGTTGAGTTTGTATCTCGCCGGGTTTGTCAACGTGGACTTTCCCGATTTCAGCGTGCCAACCTGGATCATTTTGCTCGAATCCGCAATCGGTTTGCTCTTGCCCTTGTGCGCCGCGATCCTGCCGATCTGGGCGGGCACGCGCGTCACCGTGCGCGAGGCGTTGAGCGATTACGGCATCCAGAACGCAAAAGTCAAAATTCAAAATTCAAAACCGGGGTGGTTGCGCCAACGCTTGCCGCGCTTGCGTCCGCCCAACCTTGAAGCGCACATTTTGAGATTCGTTTCGCGCCCCACGTTGATTTCGTTGCGCAACACCTTTCGGCGCAAGGGCCGCCTCGCGCTAACGTTAATGACGCTGATTCTGGCGGGGACGATTTTCGTTTCTGTCGTGAGTGTGCGCGCCTCCATGTTCCAAACGCTGGATGATGTGTTCAAGTATTGGCAATTCGACATTTTGTTGCCGCTCGCGCGCCCGTATCGCACGGATGTGATCGAGGCGACGATCAAAAATGTGCCCGGGGTTGTGGCGGTGGAAAGTTGGGGCTATGGCAATGTGCGCCGCATTCGCCCGGACGATACCGAGACCGATACGATGCTCTTGTTCGCGCCGCCGCCGAATACGCAAATGCTATTCCCGACGATTATCGAAGGGCGCTGGCTCTCCCCCGAAGATGAAAACGCAATTGTCGTCAGCACGGACACGCTGAACGCGGAAAAAGATCTCAAGGTCGGCGGCGAGATCACGCTCAAGATTCGCGAGCACAAGACGGTGTGGCGCATCGTCGGCTCGGTGCGCGTCGTCGGCTTTCGCAGTGGCATCGGCACGGGCTATGTGAATTACCCGCATTACGCGCGCGCCATCGGGCAACTGGGCCGCGCGGACAGCGTGCAGATCGTCACGGATAAACACGCGACGGCGGAGCAAGAAAAAATCCGCCGGCAGATCGAGGCGGTTTACAAAGACGCCGGGATTCGCGTGGGCGGCGGCGCGATGACGAGCGGCTTTATGCGCGACAATAACGAAATGTTTTTCAACATCATCACCGCGTTGCTGATGGCAATGGCGGTGTTGATGGCGGCGGTCGGCGGGCTGGGGCTAATGGGCACCATGTCGCTGAATGTGTTGGAGCGCACCCGCGAGATTGGCGTGATGCGCGCGATCGGCGCGTCGAACGCGGCGGTGCGAAATATCGTGCTCGTCGAGGGCGTGTTCATCGGCATGTTGAGCGCAACGCTGGCAATTGCGCTTTCGATTCCGCTGGGCGCCGCGCTTGCCGCGCTCGTCGGCGAAGCCATTTTCCAATTGCCGCTCAGTTATGCGATTTCCGTTTTCGGGATTATAATGTGGCTCGTCATCGTTCTGGTCTTGTCTGCGCTCGCCAGTGTTTTGCCCGCGTATAACGCGGCACGGCTGACGGTGCGCGAAATTCTCGCTTACGAGTAAAACCGTTCAACGCCAAGCCGTTGATAGGATTCAAGGAGACGTATGAAAAAATTAGTGACCCTCGCCCTTTTTATTTTCATCGCTTTGAGTTTGCTGGCGTGCAGCGGCACAGGCACAACACCCACGCCCAAAGTCGCGCCCACCTTGCCGGCGATCAAGCAAACGAACAAGGTTGTCGCCGAAGGCAAGGTCGTGCCAGTCAAAAGCGCGGTGCTGAGTTTCCAGGTCGCCGGCACGATCACGCAAGTCAACGCCGCGCTCGGCGATAAAGTGGACGCCGGCAAAACGTTGGCCTTGCTCGACACCAAAGCGCTCGAGATCCAAATTGCCCAAGCCGATGCCAACCTCGCCGCGGCGCAAGCCAAACTCGATCAATTAAAAGTGGGCGTGCGCGCCGAAGATGTGAGCGCGGCGCAACAAGCGTTGAAATCGGCGCAAGCCGCGTACGAAAATTTGCTCCGCCCCAGCGATAATGAAATGATCGCGCTCAAGTCCGACATTGACAAAGCCAAAGCGCAAGTGGATCGCGCGCAGGCGGCGTATGATCGCGTCGGCGGTGATAGCAACCCGTTCGCCAATATGACGGCGGAACGCGCCGCGTTGCAAACGGCTTGGCTCGATTATCAAAAGGCGCTTGCGCTGTACAACAGCAAGCTCAATCCGACGAACGCGCAAATCCAACAGGCCTTGTCCGCCATCGAAGCCGCCAAGAACACTGTGGCGAAATTGACGCCGACCAAAGAAGACCTTGCCGCCGCCGATGCGAACGTCAAAGCGGCGAAAGCGGCGCGCGATCTCGCGGCGGACACGCTGGCGCGCGCGAAACTGACTGCGCCGTTTGCCGGCACGCTGGTCGTGTTCGATGTCAAAGCGGGCGAAGTCGTCGCGGTCGGCACGCCGGTCGCGCGCTTGGCGGACACGACCACTTTTCAAATTGAAACGACAGACTTGACCGAGATCAACATCGTCAACGTGAAGGAAGGCGATCCCGTGGCAATTGCGCTCGACGCGATCCCCGGTTTGGAATTGGCGGGCAAGGTGGCAAGTATCAAAGGGTTTGGCGAGAACAAGAGCGGCGATATTGTCTACACCGTCACCGTCAACCTCGACAAGCAGGATGAACGGCTCAAGTGGAATATGACCGCCAAGGTCACGATTGCGAAATAGACAAACCTCCCGCCGGGCAAGCCCGTGCGGGAGGTTTTTTCTTTGCGGTGCGCGGTGGACTAGTTTGTGGGCGCGTTGGCAAGCTGTAAAAATAGTTCGACCAGATCGGGATCAAAGTGCGTGCCTGCCAATGCGCGGATGTGCGCGCTCACTTTTTCGGCGGGCCAACTGGCGCGGTATACGCGGTCGGAGCGCAACGCATCCCAAACATCCACCAACGCAAACAACCGCGCCGCGAGCGGAATGGTTTCGCCGTTCAGCCCGCGCGGATAGCCGGTGCCGTCCCATTTTTCGTGGTGCGCGTACGGAATATCCAACGCTGGGCGCAGGTAGGCAATCGGGTACAGCCAATCGTAGGCATAGGTGGTGTGCCGGCGCATGATCTCTCTTTCGTCGTCGGTGAGGGGACCGGGTTTGAGTAGAATATAATCGGGCACGCCTAGTTTACCAATGTCGTGCATCAGCGCGCCCCGGCGAACTTGCGCCACCGTTTCGGCATCCAGCCCCAACGCTTGCGCCATTCGCACTGCCAAATTGGTCACGCGCTGTGTGTGTCCTTCGGTTTCCTTATCGCGCAAGTCCAGCGCGTGCACCCAGCCCTCAATCGTGGCATTGTACGTGGCTTGCAACTCCCAGTGCGATGCCAGCAATTGCTTGTGTTCGTCGCGCAATTTGCGATACCGATTGAGCCGCGTGATGGTCTTGACCCGGGCGCGCAATTCCGTGCGATCAAATGGCTTGGTGATAAAATCATCTGCGCCGGCTTCAATCCCCTGCAAGCGCGACTCCTTGTCATCCAACGCCGTGACCAGGATGATGGGCACCTCCCCCAAGATGGGATCAACGCGCAAGCGGCGACACACCTCAAAACCATCCAAACGGGGCATCATCACATCCAACAAGATCAGGTCGGGAATCAGCGCCGCGGCTTTTTCCAGCGCATCGATCCCGTCATTCGCACACACCAACCGATACCCCTGATTCGTCAATAAACCTTCAAGCGCCTGACGCCCAATGCGGGTATCATCTACGATCAACACGAGACTGTTGTCTTCCATCACCACTCCTCCCACCTGCGCCCCGGTCACGCGGGTATCTGCTTGGCTGATTGTAACATGGCTTTGATCATCCCCACGAGCGTTTTGAAACTGACCGGTTTGGTCAGGTATTCGTTCGCGCCTGCGGCGAGACAGCGTTCGCGGTCTCCAGCCATTGCCAGCGCCGTCAACGCAATGATCGGCGTGCGCGCGAATTGGGATTGCGCGCGGAGATGCCGGATCGTTTCCAGCCCGTCCATCACCGGCATCTGAATATCCATCAAGATCAGCGCCGGGTTGGTGGCTTGGGCTTGCGCCACCGCTTCGACGCCGTTCAGCGCGAGCACCACCCGATACCCCTTGGCAGTCAAAAAACCATTAAGCGCTTGTTGGTTGGCGAGGTTATCTTCCGCCAACAAAATCACCGGCGCGTCGCCGCTGGGTTTTGCAGTGGACGCAGGCATCGGGGCAAGGTTGGCATCGGCGGTGCGGAGCGCGCGACGCAGAGCCGCGCGCAAGGATTCGCGGGTGACGGGCTTGACGAGGTATTCTGCCGCGCCTGATCCCAAGCCCCGCGTGCGTTCGTCCAGCACCGAACTGATCACGACGGGAATCGCGCGCGTGCGCGAGTCCGCTTTCAACGCGGCTAACGCCTCCCAACCCGAGCGACCGGGCATGAGGAGATCGAGTAGAATAGCGTCGGGCTTGATCGTGACGGCGCGCTCGACGATATTGTCGCCGCTGTGTTCGACGAACACTTGCGCCCCCAGTTCGTAGAGATACCGCGACAAGTGATCGCTACTGGAAATGGAATCGTCCACGATCAAGGCAACCCTGATCTGCCAAACCGAGCCGGATTCTGGATCCTTTTGTAAAACCGGTTCTGCCGGAATCATGGGCAAATCAAAATAGAAACGACTGCCTTTGCCCAGTTCGCTCTCTACGCCCACACTCCCGCCGTGCATTTCCGCCAAGCGGCGCACGAGCGATAGCCCCAAGCCCGTGCCGTTGTACTGCCGCGAGAGACTGCTATCAATTTGGGTAAAGGGTTGGAATAAAAGATTTAACTTGTCGGATGCAATGCCAATCCCGGTATCCCACACCGTAAAGCGCAAAGATTCGGTCGCGGCATTGCTCATCACTTCCAAGCCGATCTGCCCACCCTCGGGCGTAAATTTGACGGCGTTGCCGAGCAAGTTGACCAGCATCTGCTTTAGGCGGCGTTCGTCAGCCAAGATCGGAGCAATCTGGCTTTCCAACGTCAAACTGATTCGCAAGCGTTTTTGTTGCGCCGCCTGTTTAACCATTCGCAAACCGGCTTCGCAAATTGCGCTGACATTGACCGGTTCCGGTTGCAACTCTAATTTGCCGGCTTCGATCTTGGACAAGTCCAAAATGTCGTTGATGAGATCGAGCAGATGATGCCCGGCTTCCGCCACCGAGCGCAAGGGCGTCAACTGTTGGGGTGTGAGCGGACCGTAGATGCCCTCCTCCAACGATTCGGACAGACCCAGGATGCCGTTCAAGGGCGTGCGGAGTTCGTGGCTCATGCTGGACAGAAATTCGTCCTTCATCCGCGCGGCGCGCGCCAGTTCAAGATTCGCCTGTTTGAGATCGGCGGTGCGTTCATCCACCCGGCGCGCTAACGAGTTGCGCTCGGCGGACAGTGCCTCTTCGGCACCGCGCCGTTCGAGCCACAAGCCGAACGTCTGCGCCAAACTATCCAACAAGTTTTGTTCTTCGGGCAGGATGAAGGGTTGTGCTTGCGTATAATGCGCGGCGACGCGTCCGCGCACGATGCCGCCAACCGAGATTGCCGCGCTCAAGGTGCAGATCGGCGCGGCGGTTGCATCGCTCGTAAAAATGCGCCCGTCCAATTCAACCGCACCGATTGCCACGTGTGGGAATTGCATCGCCGCCACGATCTCGTTGGCGATCTGCTGACCCAGCACAGCCGACGTTGGACTTTTTTCGAGCAGAAGATAAACCTGGCGCAGGCAGGTCAGTTCTTTGAGGCGCTCTTTAAGATCGTGTTCAATTTGTTTGCGAGCGGTAATGTCGCGCACGATTGCCACCGTTTCATTCTCGCTGGCGTTGGCGATGATGCGCGCTTCGTAGGAATGTTCTGCTCCCTCAATGGTGACTTGATATTCGATGGTTTGGAGTTCGCCGGTGACAAACGCCTGCTGGATTGCCGCTTGCCATTGCGTCAACACGGACGCGGGCAAAATCTTGGCGATGTTGCGTCCGACAAAACCCCCGTGGGGCACATACACTTTTCGGCGATCCGACGCCGTATAATCCAAAATCATACCTTCGCGGGTAATGCGAAACATAATGTCCGGGATGGCTTGGAGCAATGCCTGATTGCGACGTTCGCTCATTCGCAGTTTTTCTTCCGCGCGTTGCCGCACGTGCACGTACAGCAACAACGCCGCGGCAGACGCTATGCCCACAAGCAAACGGAACCAGGCGTCCCAACTGTATGCCTCGCTCACATAGGTGGGACCGGGGCGCACGATGATTTGCCACATCCGCCCATACGGTGAAAAGCGCAAGGAGCGGTACGGCTGGGTTTCGAGCGCCAATGGATCGGGAGTTGAGCCGGCAGGCAACGTTTGCGCGCCGGAGCGGGAGGGATAAAACACAAGCAACTGCGCGGGGGTCTCGGTCACGTCGAACAGGTACAGCTCAAGGTCGTGCGGGCTGACTTGCGCCAGTGCCTTGGCTACCAAGCCCTGGAGCGGAAAGGCAATATAGATCATGCCCAGCAAGTTTTTCTGGCGGTCCGCCGCTGTGTCCACCGGCGCGTCTGGGTGATAAACCGCCGCCATCAGCAGAACGCTTTGCTGATCGTCTGTCGTTTGCACCAACCCAAGTTTCGGCGTAAACACGGGTTTCCCGGTATCCCGCGCGCGGACAAGTGTCTCCAGTCGCATATTTTCCGAGCCGAGATCGAAACCCTGCGACGCCCGGTTAATCGTGTAGGGTTCAAAAAACGTGCATGGAAAATACTCGGCGCGATTCGCCGCGGGCACATGCTGATTGGCGGCAGTGCGTTCGTAAATCGTATAGTCCGGCAACCCGGTGTTTCGCATGGCTTGCTCAAACTCGCCGCGTTCCTCGGCTAGCACTCGCGGCGCCCACCCTAACACTTGGGTAGACGGCGCATAGTCCAGCAACGGCGTGACGAACTGGGTAAACTCGGCACGTTCGACTTGATGCGACGCGCCGAAAAATGCGCGGAGAAAGATCAGCGAATACTGCTCCATCTCTACGGCATCTTGGATCATGTGCGCCATTTCCGACGCGTCCGCATCGAAACGGCTTTGAAACCGCCGGCTTTGCTCGTTCCACGTCAAGGAAAAAGTGAGCAATGCCATGCCCACCAAAAAACTCGCCACCACCCACACTAGCGATTCGGCGATAATCTGTCGCCGCCAATGCTGACTAAACACAATTAAACCGGGCGTAAAGATTAACATGCCAACACAAACGCTAACCCCCCATGCCCACAGCATTGCCCATGCTTGTTGCCACGTCAAATACCCGGCGAGATACACGCTGAACGTGCCAAGCCCCGCCGCCAACACACCGGTCAGCATGGTCAAGCCAATCGCACGCAACGCCAGCCACACAGTCGGCAACGGAAAAGTTTTGACCAAGCGATGTAAAAGCAGTGCGCCGAACCATCCTTGTGCAGCCGGCAATAGGGCAAGGATAGCAGAAACTGGCAACAACGCCGGCGAGTCCATGATTTTTAAATTAGCAAGAAACGCACCCAACACCACCCCGAAAAAAAAACGCCGCCCACCCAGGAACACTGCCGCCAGCGCCCAACCGGCAGGAAGCCAAACAACGGGCGCGCCATTGGACGGCTGACTCCAC
>CAIKBD010000241.1 GCA_903825565.1 uncultured Anaerolineales bacterium
ACTCCGCTGTAAAGTTGCGCGTATTATACCACAGCATCGCGGCAGTGGAAAAATGCGCGGACTGTTTGACATTCGCTAGGTGTTCGACTAAAATGACGCCCGAAGCGAGGTGAACGATGTTGCAATGGGTGGACGTGCTGAGCGACAAGTCGCTGGAAAATTTACCGTACAAAATCGAACTGGACGCGCGCGGGAGGATTATTATGACGCCTGCCTCGAATCGGCACGCACAATTGCAAGGCAAGCTTGGCGGCTTGTTGACTCGTTTGATGCCCGGTGGCGAGGTGTTGACGGAATGTTCGATTGCGACTTTGGACGGCGTCAAAGTCGCGGACGTGGTGTGGGCGTCGAAAGAATTTCTCAAACGGCACCAGTACGAAACGCCGTATCCCGCCGCGCCGGAAATCTGCGTCGAAGTGACCTCGCCCTCGAATAGCCGCGCCGAGATCGAGGAAAAGATCACGCTGTACCTCGCCAAAGGCGCGCGCGAGGTGTGGGTGTGCGACGCCAAAGGCAATGTCGCCTTCGCCGATCATTTGGGCACGTTGAAGAAATCGAAACTCGTCGCCAAATTTCCCGCCAAGATTTGAAAGCCAATCAGTCCGCAGAAGGCAAAAATCAGAAAATAGGATGCGTATGTCACTCACCTCTCACGAAATTCGTAAATTGTTTCTGGATTATTTCGCGCAACAGCAACACGCGATTGTGCCCAGTTCGTCGTTGATTCCCGCCGGCGATCCCACGCTCTTGTTCGCCAATGCCGGCATGGTGCAGTTCAAAGACCTGTTCCTCGGCAAAGAAAAGCGCGCGTATGCGCGCGCCACGACCGTGCAGAAATGTATGCGCGTCTCCGGCAAACACAACGATCTCGAAAATGTGGGCCCGTCGCCGCGCCATCACACGTTTTTCGAAATGCTCGGCAATTTCTCGTTCGGCGATTATTTCAAGCCGGACGCGATTCGCTTCGCCTGGGATTTGCTCGTCAATCAATACCACCTCGAGCCGGCGCGCTTGTGGTTCACGATCTTTGAAGGCGACGACGAAGTGCCGGCGGACGAAGAAGCGGCGGACTTGTGGATCAAGGCGGGCGCGCCGCCCGATCACATTCGCCGGTTTGGGCGCAAGGATAATTTTTGGCAGATGGGCGACACCGGCCCCTGCGGACCGTGCTCCGAAATTCATTACTATCGCGGCGACAATCCGCACGACCCCAAGTGCAATCGCCCGGACTATGTGAATGGGCCCGGCGAAGAGACGATTGAAATTTGGAATCTCGTCTTTATGCAATTCAATCGCTATGCTGTCGGCGACAAGTTCGTGCTCGATCCCTTGCCCAAACCGTCGGTGGACACCGGCGCGGGATTCGAGCGGCTGTGCATGGTTTTGCAAAACCAGCCGTCGAATTACGACACCGATGTATTCCAGCCGATCCTTGAACGGACGCGCCAACTGCTGGGGCACGATCACGCGACGATGCAACAGCGTGTCGCGTCGTACCGCGTCATTGCGGATCACTCGCGCGCCGTCGCCTTCCTGATCGCGGATGGCGTGATTCCCGGCAACGAGGGCCGCAATTACATCTTGCGCTTGATCTTGCGTCGCGCCGCGCGGCACGGGCAGATGCTGGGTTTCACCGAACCATTCCTCACCGAAATTTTGCCGGTTGTGATCGAAACGCTGGGCGGCGTGTACCCCGAACTGCTCAAGCGGCGCGACGCGATTTTGCGGACGGCGCTCGACGAAGAGAAACGCTTTCAGGCAACGCTCAAAACCGGCTCAGCGTTGCTCGACGAAATCATCGCCAACTTGAAGGCAAAGGGCAGAACGCAGATTCCCGGCATTGACGCGTTCAAACTGCACGACACCTTTGGCTTTGCGCTCGAATTGACGCGCGACATTGCGCGCGAGCAGGGTTTGACCGTCAACGAAGAAAGTTTCCGCGCGGCGATGGCGGAGCAAGCCGAACGCTCGCGCGCCGCGTCGTCGCTCGGCGCGGTGGACACGGCGAGCGAGCAAGCGTATATCGCGGCGAAGGACGAACTGATCGCCGGCGCGCGTTTGCCCGCGCCCGGTGTCGCGCACAACCCGTACGCCGGCGCGCAGATCGAAACGACGGTCGCCGGCATTTTGCGCGACGGCAATTTGCTCGGCGAAGCGAACGCCGGCGACGAGATCGAGATCGTTTTGCCGGCGACGTGTTTCTATGCCGAGTCTGGCGGGCAGGTCACGGACACGGGCTACATTCGCGCGGCGGATCAAACCTGGGAAGTGGAAATCGCCGAAGCGCGCAAACCGATTGCCGGTTTGATCACGCACGCGGGCAAGGTCACGCAGGGCACGCCGCGCGTTGGCGATGCGATTGTCGCCCAAGTGGATGCGCCGCGCCGCTGGGACATTATGCGAAACCACACCGCGACGCATTTGCTCCACCGCGAGTTGCGCCGCGTGCTTGGCGATCACGTACAGCAGGCGGGCAGTCTCGTCGCGCCGGATCGGTTGCGGTTTGATTTCACCCACGGCGCGGCGATCCCCGCGACGGATTTGGATCAGATCGAAGCGGCGGTCAACGAGGCGGTGCTTGCCGATTATCCGGTCGCGCCGTTTGAGATGGGCTACAAAGACGCGGTCGCCGGCGGCGCGATGGCGCTCTTTACCGAAAAGTATGGCGATCATGTGCGTGTGATCAAGGTGGGCGATTTTAGCCAGCCGTTTAGCCAGGAATTGTGTGGTGGCACGCACGTTCACCACACCAGCCAGATCGGATCGTTCCACATCCTGTCCGAGGCATCAGTCGGTTCCGGCTTGCGGCGCATCGAAGCGACGACCGGGCGCGGCGTGGCGAAACTGTTGCGCGACCAACTCGCGCGGCTCGAACGCGCGGCGGCGCATTTGCGCGCGACACCCGACCAGGTCGATCAACGCGTGTTCGATTTAGTGACCGAGCGCGAGGCGCAACAAAAAGAGATCGAACGCTTGCGCCGCGAACTGGCGATGCGCGAGGTTGCCGGTTTGCTGTCGCAAACGCAAACGATCCACGGCGTGGCGGTGTTGGCAACCCAGGTGGATGTGGCGAACGCGGACATGTTGCGCGAAATTGGCGATTGGCTCAAAGACAAACTGGGATCGGGCATTGTGGTGCTGGGCGCGGCGATTGCGGACAAGCCGAGTTTGATCGTGATGGTGACGCCTGATCTCGTGGCGCAAGGATACGACGCGGTGAAACTGATCCGCCCGGTGGCGCAAGTGGTGGGCGGCGGCGGCGGCGGGCGCGCCACGATGGCGCAAGCCGGCGGCAAGGACGCGAGCCGTTTGGCGGAGGCGCTGGCGCGCGTACCCGGCTTGCTGGCGAAACCCTAATCCACCGGACAGATTTTTGCAGAAGGATTTCCGACGGAGGACGAAAGACGGATGATGCCGATACTCATTCGTCGTCCGTCCTCCGTCGAATTTTGCGATGCATCAGATCATTCAACTGAAACCGGAAGACGATATTCCCGCGATTCGCGCGCGACTCGAAGCCGCCGAATTCGCGCATGTTGCGTTGGCGGTGCCGCGGCGGTGTCGCCTGTTGCAGTCCGTCAGCGGGATGCAGTTGTTGCGCCGCGCGGCAGACGATTTGGGAATGCAGATCGCGCTGGTCACGCACGACGAGCGGGTTGGCGAGCTGGCGGCAGAGTGCGGCATCCCGCATTTCAATTCGCTCAAGCAGGCGCAACGCGCGCACTTTCAGATGCAACCGTTTGCGCGCGCGATCCAAGTGCCAACGGCAGATACCCTGCCGCCGCCACCCGAAGCGCCAACCTTTAACCTGGTTGGAAAATTGATCGAGTGGCGGATCACACTCACGTTGATCGCTGGCGCGTTGCTCTTTTTGTGCGTCGGCGCAATCTTGTTTGTGCCGACCGCGCAAGTGTATCTTGTGCCGGCATCGGTTGCGTTGACGGCGACCACCCAGATCGTCGTGGACTCGTCAACGGTGGATGTGCAGGTGAACGCGCGCTCGATTCCGGCGCGACGGATCATCCGCGAGATCAGTGGCACGCTCGCGTTGCGCACGAGTGCGACTAAAACGATCCCCGGCGCAAATTCGACCGGCACGGTCGTGTTCACCAATTTGCGCGCAGAGGAAACCATCGTGCCGATGGGCACCATCGTCAAAACGAGCGCGGGCGTGCCGATTCGATTTACGACGACGGCAACGGCGACCTTGCCGGCGGGCGGACGCGCCGAAGCGCCGATTCAAGCCATTGACCCAGGAACCAGCGGCAACGTCAAGGAGCTGGCGATCAACGCGCTCGAAGGTTCGACGGCGTTGGCGGTGCGCGTGATCAACACCAAGCCGACCGCGAGCGGCGGTGTGCGTGCGGTGCGCGTCGTGACGGAAAACGATAAAAAGAAATTGGAAGAGCAATTGCTGGCGCAGATGAAACAACAACCCGCGCTGGGGGTTTTGCAAACCGCGCTCAAGTCCGGCGAATTTATCATGCCCGATTCCGTTCTGGTCGATCCAAACGATAAATTTTTTGATCGCGCGGTGGACGAACCCGCCGACGTGCTGAACTTGCGAATGACCGCCGACGCGTTCGGTTTGGGTGTGGATCGTGAAGACTTGACCGCGTTGGCGCGGGGCATGTTGGAAAGCCAACTGCAAGCCGGCTATCAACTGTTGCCAGACGGGATCAAGGTGGAGCCGTTATCTGGCGGCAAGTTTCAAGGCATCCAGTTGCATCAACCGGTGCGCTTGACTGGATACGCGACGCCGCAACTGGATCCGCTCAAAGTGACGCGCGCCGTGCAAGGCAAATCGGTTGACGACGCGAAAAAAATCCTTGTCAGTTCGGTGCAACTTGCGCGCCCGCCGGAAATTCGCGTGACGCCGCCGGGTTGGGCGTGGTTGCCGGTCGTGCCCTTTCGCATCGCGGTTTTTATTGAACCGCAGGCGGTGAGTCAATGAGATTCCTGGGTTTAGATGTGGGCGACCGGCGCATCGGCGTGGCGTTTGGCGACGCGGACGTGCGGATTGCGACGCCGGTCGAAGTGATCGCGCGCGGCAATTTCGGGCAAGATGTGTTGCAGTTGGGCGAGTGCGTGCGGCGATATGCGGCGGAGCATTTGATTGTCGGACTGCCGCGCAATATGGATGGCACACACGGCGATCAGGCGAACGGCGTGATCGCGTATGCCGAGCGGGTGGCGCAGGCGCTCAACCTGCCGATCACTTTTTGGGACGAACGTCTCAGCACGGTCGAGGCAACAAGCCGCCTCCAGGCGACCGGCGCGCGCGGCAAAAAATCGCGCCGTAAACTGGATGCGATTGCGGCGACGGTGATCTTGCAAGATTATCTGGATTCCACATTCGTTCGAAATGAAGCGCGCGCAGCGCGCGAGTAAGAGGTGGGCGTGCGAAAATTGCGAACCATCTTGGCGATGCTTTTGCTGGTGGCGTCGGTGTTATTCGTGTGCAGTGTGTTGGCGTACATCTACAACGTCCTCACGCCGAAAGCCGACGACGGCAGTCTGCTCGTAACGAACAAGGGCGTGCCTACGCCAGCGTCGGTTGAGGATATGGCGTTGTACTTGTACCTGCAACAACGCCAAGCCGAATTAGCCCAGCCCGCGGGGGCGGACGCTACGCCGGTCAATTTCACGATCACGCCGGGCGAATTGCCGACCGATGTTGCCACGCGGTTGCAAAAGCAAGGGTTGATCAAAAGTTCCGAGTTGTTCATCAACGTCGTCAAGTACAAAAAGGTGGGCACTAGAATTCAAGCCGGCGAATACATCTTGCGGCGCACGATGACCGTGGAAGAGATCGTCGAAGCGTTGCAACACGGCTTGGCGAAAATGATCACGATCACCGTGCGCCCCGGTTGGCGCGCCGAAGAAGTTGCCGATTATCTTGCCACCCTGGGTTTGAAGAATTTCAACAAGGATCAATTTCTCAAACTCGTGCGTGAAGGCAAGTTCGATTACGCCGCGCTGAAGGATCGCCCCAAAAGCGCATCTCCGTCTCTTGAAGGATTCTTGTTCCCCGAATCGTATAATGTCCCGTACGATATTGCGAGCGATGCCTTGTTGACGATGATGCTCAACACGTTCGAGCAACGCGTCTCGGCGAAAACGCGCCAGCAAATCGCCGCGCAAAAATGGACGCTCTATGAAGCCGTCGCGCTTGCCGCGATTGTCGAGCGCGAGGCGGTGGTTGCCAATGAACGCCCGATCATCGCCAGCGTGTTTTTGAATCGCATCAAGAAGAAAATGATGTTGCAGTCCGACTCGACCGCGCAGTACGCGATTGGTTATGTTGCCGCAACCAAGCAATGGTGGAAATCGCCGGTCACGCTGGAAGAACTGGCGGGCGTCAACTCGCCGTACAATACGTATCGCAATGTGGGCTTGCCGCCGGGCCCCATTTGCAATCCCAGTTTGGCGTCGTTGACGGCGGTGGCGGAACCGGCGCAAACCGAATATCTTTTCTTTTATGCCAAAGGTGACGGTACGCACGCCTTTGCCAAGACGTACGAAGAGCATCAGCAGAATCAACTCAAGTACCAAAAATAGCGCGCCGGACATTGCGCGAATATTTCTGCGCGCGGCGGCAACCTTACACCGACGGAGAGCATGATGCCAAAGAAAAAATTGCGAATCTTGATGTTGTCCTGGGAGTATCCACCGCACGTCGTGGGTGGCTTGGGCGCACACGTTGCCGCCCTCGCGCCGGCTTTGGTGCGCGCCGGCGCTGAGGTGCACGTGGTCACGCCGCGTTGGAAGGGGGGCGAGCCGCGCGAGTTGATCGGCGCGCTTCCGTCGCCGGGGCGGGTGCGGAAAAAAACGGCGGCGTCAGCCGTGTATCGGGTGGAACCGCCGGTGCGTGGAATGGGCAATTTTTTCGCAGACGCCCAGCAGACGAATCTCAATCTGGGCGAACAGGCGCAAGACCTGTACCAGCGGCTTGGTGGATTCGATGTGATTCACGCGCACGATTGGCTGGTGGCGTTTGCCGCCGCGTCGCTCAAACGCTTGCACAAGACGCCGTTGTTGGCGAC
>CAIKBD010000242.1 GCA_903825565.1 uncultured Anaerolineales bacterium
CCCACGCGGCGTCGCTGCGTCAGGCTTTCGCCCATTGCGCAATATTCCTCACTGCTGCCTCCCGTAGGAGTATGGACCGTGTCTCAGTTCCATTGTGGCTGGTCGTCCTCTCAGACCAACTACCCGTCATCGGCTTGGTGGGCTTTTACCTCACCAACTACCTGATGGGACGCGGGCCCCTCTCACAGCGCCTTTCGGCTTTACTCGACAAAATGAATCATCGAGCATATGCGGTATTAGCAAACCTTTCGGTCTGTTGTTCCCCACTCTGAGGTAGGTCACCCACGTGTTACTCACCCGTTTGCCACTAGTACTCCAGTTTCCCAAAGCACCCGTTCGACTTGCATGTGTTAAGCACGCCGCCAGCGTTCATCCTGAGCCAGGATCAAACTCTCCGTTGTATTTTCAACTTTTGAGTTTAGATCTGGAAATCTCCGATTTACTCTATCTCGAACTCATCACTCGCGTGATGACTCCGAACGCTTGCTTCTTTCCTATCACTCTTCAGTTGTTAAAGTCCCCCGTCGTGCGAACGGGCGCTTTTATACCACACTTTCGCGTCCGTGTCAAGTTTCGGTTTTCAGAGAACAAAATCGCCGACTCACGTCGGCGGAGACAACAAGACACTGTTCAGCAAACTCGTGGCTTGATGATCAGGTTTGTCTCGATTGCCTCCTACAGAGAAAATTTGTAACGCCGAACTCACTTACACCGCTATTATATCCCATTTAATTTTCTTGTCAAGTCTGCGTCACGGCTTCTCAAAAGTCAGACAATCGTCGAAGGACAAGCCGTTGGGCTTCGTGTGGATGAGCGTCGAAGTAACGACGCGCCTCGGCAAGATTCGTCCGCCCAAGTCGCAACACAAGTCACACAATCAGATTGTTGATCACGACCATCGCACGCGGCGCTTGGCCTCGTTTCAAGTGACACCAGTCCTCCCGCAGGGTTTCGTTGCGCCGACACCTGCACCCACCGCAGGTGCGGTGTAATGCAAACCATTTTCAATACTCTCGACTTTGTCCATTTTTCTGAAGTGAAATGAGGCAGGCAGGCGTTTCTGCATTAGAATTTGAGGTACTTTCACTTTTGAAAATTAGACTGGCTGTCGTTAGGTGAATCGGCTCGACTGGAGTAAGATTGTGGTCTACCACAACCCCATCTATCCTTCAGGAGTCGTACCTTGAGCAACAGCCAGCGCGTCTATGATACGGTACTGCGCTCAATTTTACCAAATTGTCCAACCCAGCGAATTACCCAAGCACGCAACCTGGCGTGGTTCATCACAGGTTTGTTTGTAGCGGCAGAGTGCCAGTTGACACGCATTGCCGCACACTTGCCCTGGGACGGTGACCGCGATAGCATTGTGCAACGCTTACGGCGTGTGCTGATGAATCCACGACTGGAGGTACGCACCCTGTATGCACCGACCGTCCGTTATGTGCTTCAGTGGTTGCACAACCAGAAACGCATCATCTTGGTCATTGACCGAACCACCTTGAGCAATACCCTCAATATCTTGATGGTCGGCATTGCCTTTCGCGGACGGGTCTTGCCGCTCGCGTGGAAGGTTCAAAAGAAACAAGGCCCGTTCCAGTTGCGCTTTGTTCACGCAGCTTTGCGTTTCATCGCTGAGCAACTCCCGTCGGACACCCACAATATCTGGGTGGTCGGTGACCGCGAATATCAAGATGTAGTGTTTCAGGGCTTCGTGCGCGATACCTTGCAGTGGCATTTTGTGCAACGGCTGGATCAAAGCCTCTGGGTATTTCCGACGCGCGCCAAAGCATTCAAACTGAATGCGAGCGGACTCAAGCCCGGCGAGTTTCGTTCCTGGGGCCGGTGTCGCATCACGCAACAGCAATTTGGCTGGGTCGAGTTGATTGGCTATTGGGCACCGGACGAAGACGAACCCTGGTATCTGATTAGCGATGTCCTCCTCAGCCGGGAAGCGGTGCAGATTTATGCGCGTCGCTTCTGGAGCGAAGAAATGTTTCGTGATTTCAAATCGCACGGCTGGGATTTGGAAACGAGCGGACTTGAAACGCCGGGGCGATTTGAACGCTTGCTGTTAGTCATAGCACTGACCTATGTTTGGCTAGTCCAGGTCG
Organism: uncultured Anaerolineales bacterium; assembly: GCA_903825565.1. Taxonomy (GTDB): domain Bacteria; phylum Chloroflexota; class Anaerolineae; order UBA4142; family UBA4142; genus CAIKBD01. The sequence goes on from CAIKBD010000242.1 coordinate 2,112, forward strand.
CCGTTCAGGTCGTCAAGCGTGGCTGGCGACACTGGGTTGATCGCAAGGCGCGGCGCACGTTGAGCTATTTTCGCCTGGGTTGGAATTGGTTGAATCGTATGCTGGCACGCGATCAACGTTTACCGTGCCCTGCAATGGGACTGGAATTGGTAAAGTGAAAGTCACTCAAGTGCCGCACCCCAAAACGTGATACGGCTGGCGAAATCGCCGCCGATTAAAAAGATACTGTTGGCGAACTCCGTCGGGCGTTCTTAACGCCTGACGAAATTTGCCAACAGTATCGAACTTGGCCGCACCCCCGGTTTCGGGCGGGCGCAAACTTTGGATAGAGTGAAGGTTACAACAATGCCAGCTGTTGCGCTGTATCACTCGGCGCATCCACGCGCCAAGTGTCAAGCGTGTGGGCGATTTCATCCCATTCGATGGTGTCTGGGGTGAGCGCGATGACATTGCCGCGCAGCAACTCGTCCACCCCATCGCCCCCGCCGCGCACAGCAAACACGCGCCGCTTTTGTTTTTGCGCGCGCTGGGCTGTGTCCATGCTCCCGCTATCGCGCGCGGCTTGGACGACAATCACTCCGCGCGCGAGTCCGCTGATAATGCGGTCGCGCATCATCAAGTTGCGTCCCTGCGGTGGCGTGTTCGGAGGAAACTCGGAAAGAAGCGCGCCGTGTCCTTTTGCAATCGCGTCCGCTAGCGCGTTGTTTTCGCGCGGATGAATGACGCGCAGGCCGGAACCCAGGACGGCGAGGGTGCGTCCGTTGCCATCGAGCGCGCCTTGATGCGCGGCGGTGTCAATCCCGCGCGCGAGTCCGCTGACGACGACGTATCCGCGTGCGGCAAATCCACGTGCGAGCTGCAGGGCGATCTGTTTGCCGCGCTCGTTCGCTTCGCGCGTGCCGATAATCGCGACCGCACGCGCATCATCGGCGCGCAAGCTGCCGCGCACAAACAAGACCGGCGGCGCATCGGGAATGTGCGCGAGGTTCGCCGGATAATGCTCGTCGGCGCGCGTGAGCACCGTGATGTTTTCCTGACCGAGCGCATAGATTTCGTTTTCGACTTGATCGAAATCGCACGCGCGCAATTGCGCGGCGATCTCGCTCGTTACGCGCGCTACCTCGGTCAACTCATCGGCGGAGGCGCGGAACACGGCGCGCGGCGATCCAAATTTTTCGACGAGCGCGGCGAACGTGCGCGGACCGATGCCGGGTAGGGTGGCAAGCGCAAGCCAATATTTTTTGTCGGTCATACTTTCCTCGTGAGGATCAATCGGTGTGAATAGTTTTGGTGAGCGTGAGGACGTACACTTTGAACGCGCCGGCGGCTTGCGTGACGCGCGTCGCTTCGGATAACGTTGCGCCGGAATCGTAGAAATCATCAAGCAACAAGATGTGTTTGCCCTGCACGCGGTTCGCATCGGCGATGCAAAACGCGCCGCGCACATTGGCTTGTTTTTGCGCCAGGTTTGTCAGCGCTTTTTGCAATTCGGTCGCGCGCGTTTTGATCAACGCCGTTTCATTCACCGGGGTACCGATTGCCTTGCCCAACGCGCGCGCCAGCAGCAGCACCGGATCGTATGGTCGCTCTTTTTGGGTCGAGGGAATCGGCAGAATCAACTCGACGCGCCAGTCAGAGCGTGACCGGATAAATTCCGCGAGACGCGCGGCAAGCTGGTCGGCGATGCTCGCATCGCTCGTGTACTTGAAACGATGCACGAGTTCGCCCAAATCGGTGCGTGCCCATTTTGCGCCGGCGAATTTACTGTTGAAATCGAGCGCATAGCCGGCGTGCCAGATCCCGCGCAACGATTTTGGTCGCGCAGTGGCGAGAAATTTGGTGACCGCATCTTCAGGTGTTTCGACGTTGGTTATCCTGGACAGTTCACTCGGTTTGGTTTTTTGCGCGGCGACAACAAACCGAATTTGGTCGTATGAAATCACTTCAGGCAATAGCGCTTTTAAACTTGAAAGCCATTGTCCGTCCCATTGTTTCATCGCAACAAGAATTTGCTCGCGCACAGCCGGCTCAATGAAACGATCGGGCGCAATTTTTCCATTGGCGACAAGCTGTTCGAGATGTCCGTAAATCGTGCTGATGGCAAGCCCGCGACTCGCGGCAATTTGGGCAACGGTGAGTCCTTGTTCAACCAGTTCACGGGTGCGTTCGATTGTGCCACCCGCTTTCTGCACGGCTTTTTTCTCAGCGTGTTTTTCTTTAGCTGCCGATGTTCTGATGTGAAGCGAAATTGCGGTGCGGGTGTCGAGTGTTTGCTCACCATGTGGCGTTAATGCCACAACAGGATATTCGCCGCCAATCGTTTTCAAATATCCACGTGCAACGAGTTGCTCAATCACATCGCCAATTTCGCGCAAGGTCAGGTGTTCGAGTTTGCCGTAAAACTTGTGCTGTTGATGTCCCCAGCTAACGATGTCTCGGGCGTGTGAGCCACGCACGATCATGGCAATTTTGTCGCGCCCCAGTGGACGCTTGAGCGTTCGCACCGTTTCGAGAAGCACTAGTGGAATCCATTCATCTTCGCTTTCGGCGCGCCGCGTGGATTGGATTGCCAGCGCGATGTGATTGTCGCAACACTCCGGCGCATCCGCCGACCCAGGATCGCCGAAATAATCGAGGATGAAGCGACGGCGGCAGGTGTCCATTTCGGCGTAGCGAATCATCTGCGCCAGCAATTGGCGTTTGTGCGCGCGCAAGCGTGCGACCTCGGCATTGCTCGCCGACAGATCGAGTTGCGCCAGATGCACCACCTGCAACAGCATCGCGCCATACTGATCGCCGCCGCGCCGGAGCGCGCCGGCAACTTCGAGTTGCCGCAGCGCGAGCCGCAATTTCGTGTCGTTCATGCCAGTCTGGCGTTGCAAATCGAGCGGCGCAACAGTGCACGCGCCGCGCGGCAACAGGCGATACAACGCGAGCGTTTGCGCCGGCGTCGGCGCATCGTTTTCGATGAACCATTCTTGCAGAGCGCGATCCTCCGGCGAATACAACAACACGCCGCGCGCCGGTTCGCCGTCGCGTCCCGCGCGTCCGATCTCTTGATAGTACGCCTCGACCGTCGCCGGCAAACTGAAATGAATCACCGTGCGAATGTCCGGCTTGTCCACGCCCATGCCAAACGCATTCGTCGCCACAATGATTGGCACGCGCCCGCGCATAAACGATTCTTGCGCGCGCGTACGTTCGCAGTCGTCGAGACCGGCGTGATAAAATGTCGCCGGGATGTGCGCGACCGTGTTGACAAATTCGGCAATCTCTTCGGCATCACGCCGCGTGCCGGCGTAAATGATCGCACTATCGTCGGCACTCAACAGAGATTTCAACTCGCGCAATTTTGCTTTGTCGTTCGGCGTGTAGCGCACACTCAGCGCGAGATTCGGACGATTGAACCCGGTGACGAGGCGTTCCGCGTGTGCGCGCCCGAGTTGCGCGAGAATATCGCTTTGCACTTGCGGCGTCGCCGTCGCGGTGAGCGCAAACACCGGCGGCGAACCGATTTGCGGAATGAACTCGCGGAGGTGTTGATAATCCGGGCGAAAGTCGTGCCCCCACTGTGAAATGCAGTGCGCCTCGTCTACCGCAAGCAAGGCGATGCGCGCCGATTTGAGCGCGGTCAGAAAATCTGTGTTGCGTAAACGCTCGGGGGCGACGTAGACGATTTTGTACTCGCCGCGCGCGACGCCGCCCAGTCGCGCGCGGTGTTCATTTGCCGCGAGTGTGCTGTTGATGAATGTTGCGCGTTTACCAGATGCGGTGAGCGCGTCCACCTGGTCTTTCATCAGCGCGATGAGCGGCGAGATGACGAGCGTCGCGCCGTCACTGATGAGCGCAGGCAGTTGATAGCAGAGCGATTTGCCGGAACCGGTCGGCATCACGACGAGCGCATCGCGGCGCGCCAGCGCATGTTCGATTGCTTCGCGTTGACCGAGCCGAAAAGCGGTAAAGCCAAAATGCTCGCGCAGCACAGTGTCCAAATCGGGAGTAGCCATTGCGCCATCCTGGATTGTGGAATGTCTAGCCAACTTTGAGCACGGCGTCCACCGCACTCGCACCCGGTTGTGCACCCATTCGCGGATCGCAGAATTCTATCCCCTCTCCTCAAACCGCGCTTGGAAAAAGCGCAGACTGGTCGGTTCGTACGTCATCTGCAAACCCCGGATCGCGGCGCGCGTTTCGTACAAGGCAATGCAACTTTCCGCGACGACATCCATGTGCAAATTGGTGTACACACGGCGCGGAATCGTCAGGCGCACGAGTTCCAGCTTCGGCTTGTGATTTTCACCGGTGACGTGATCACGCCCCGCGCTGACGATGCCGCGCTCCATCGCGCGCACACCGCTGTCCACGTAGAGCGCGGCGGACAGCGCCTGCGCCGGGAAGTGCTCTTGCGGAATGTGCGGCAGGAATTTTTTCGCGTCGAGGAAAACCGCGTGTCCGCCAATCGGCACGACGATGGGCACGCCCGCGGCGAGCAAACGTTGACCCAGGTACTCGACCTGGCGGACGCGGCTGGCGATGTACAGATCGTCCACCATCTCGCGCATCCCGCGCGCCATCGCCTCCATATCGCGCCCGGCGAGACCGCCGTACGTGTGCAAGCCCTCGAACACGACGACCATCTCTTTCGCCTGGGTGAAGAACGCTTCGTTGTTCGTCGCCAAAAAGCCGCCGATGTTTACCAGGTTGTCTTTCTTCGCCGAGATCGTCATCCCCTCGCCGTAACTCATCATCTCGCGCAGAATTTCGCGCACGGGTTTGTCGGCATAGCCGGCTTCGCGCTGTTGAATGAAATAGCAATTTTCAATCGCGCGCGTGGCGTCGAAAATGATCGGCAGATTGTATTTTTTCGCCCAGGCGGAAACCGCGCGCAAGTTCGCCATCGAAAACGGCTGACCACCTGCCATGTTCACGCACGGCGCAATCGAGAGATACGCAATCGCGTCTGCGCCTTTGGCATCCACCAACTTTTGCAATTTGGCGAGGTCTATGTTTCCCTTGAACGGATGCGGATTTTCGGCGTCGTGCGCCTCGTCAATGATGCAATCGTAGAAAATGCCGCCGGCGCGTTCGGCGTGTTCGCGCGTCGTCGTAAAGTACATGTTCATCGGGACGTACTGCCCGCGCCGAATCCGCAACTGCGAGGTGATGTGTTCGGCGGCGCGCCCTTGATGCGTTGGCACGAGATACTTAAAGCCGTAAATTTCTTGCATCGCTTGTTCGAGATGATAAAAGTTGCGCGCGCCGGCATACGCCTCGTCGCCGAGCAACATGCCCGCCCACTGCCAGTCGCTCATTGCGCTCGTGCCGGAATCGGTGAGCAGATCGATGTACACGTCTTCACTCTTGAGCAGAAACGTGTTAAAGCCGGCTTCGCGAATTTTCGCCGCGCGATACTCGCGCGTCGTCATCTGGATCGGCTCGATCATTTTGATCTTGTACGGTTCAGCGATAGTGCGCTGGGTCATTTTTTTCTCCTCGTTGAGATTCAAATTTTTGATGGCGGTTGGCTTGCCCGCCTCATTTTCCATTCTAGCGCAATCCGCGCAAAATACCAATCGCCGCATCGCGCTTACAGCACGCTCGCCGGGTCTACATCCACGCGCCAGCCGAGTGGAAAGGCAAGTTCGGCGACCAGCGCGTGCGGGTTTTCGCCGCGCACGATGAGGTGGTACCGATACTGTCCGCGCACGCGCGCGAAAAATGCCGGCGCGGGTCCGAGCAGATCAAGCGCGGGCAAGCCGCGTTGTGCAATCCGCGTTTGCAACACCTCTGCCAGCCGCACCACTTCGGCTTGCGCCTTTGTTGCACTCGCGTGCGTGTACGTCAACCGAATCAAGCGGCTGAACGGCGGATACATTTGCGCGCGCCGAAACGCGATCTCCTGTTCGTAAAACGCCGCGTACGCGTGCGCCGCCGCCGCGCCAATCGCGTAATGCGCCGGGTTGTACGTTTGCACGATGGCTTTGCCGCCCAGCGCGGAGCGCCCGGCGCGCCCGGCAACCTGGGTCAACAATTGAAACGTCCGCTCGCCCACGCGAAAATCCGGCAAGTTGAGCGACGTGTCCGCGCTGATCACGCCGACGAGTGTGACGAATGGGAGATCGAGACCCTTCGCCAGCATCTGCGTGCCGATCAAAATGTCCGCTTGGCGCAACGTAAATTTTTCGAGGATTGCCGCGTGCGCGTCCTTGCCGCGCGTTACGTCCCAGTCCCAGCGCAAGGTGCGCGCCTGCGGAAAGAGCGTTTGAATTTCGGCTTCGACTTTTTCCGTGCCCACGCCGAAATAACGGATGCGTGCGCCGCCGCACGCCGGGCATTGCGTCGGCACACGGTCGCGGCGATTGCAGTGATGGCACACGAGTTGATCGCCGACGTCGTGAAACGTCATTGGGTTTTCGCACCGTTTGCACTTGAAGACGTGCCCGCAATCGCGGCAGAGGATAAATGTTGCCGTGCCGCGCCGATTCAAAAACAGGATCACTTGCTCGCGCGCCGCGAGCGTGCGCGCCATTTCGCGTTGGAGCGCGCGCGAGAACATCGAGCGATTGCCGGCTTTCAATTCGGCGCGCAAATCCACAACTTCGACCGGCGGCAATTCCAAATAGACTGCCGCCGACTTTTGACTAGTGATCTCTGATTTCTGAATCTTGTCGGCATGCGCGCTAACGCGATGCGGCAATTCGAGCAAGCGCAACTCGCCGCGCGTCGCGCGATAGTACGTTTCGACATCCGGCGTCGCGCTACCCAGGATCACCGTCGCGCCGACGCGCCGCGCGAGTTCGCCCACCACTGCGCGCGCGTGATAATGCGGGGCGATGTCTTGTTTGTACGAGGGGTCGTGTTCTTCATCGAGCACAATCAGACCCAGGTTCGGCAGTGGCGCGAACAATGCCGAGCGCGCGCCGATCACGACATCCACCAAGCCGTCGCGGCAACGTCGCCACGCATCATACCGTTCGCCCGGCGATAGGCGCGAGTGGATGACGGCGAGCCGCTGAAAGCGCGCGCCAAAGCGTTGGAGCGTTTGCGGCGTCAGCGAAATTTCCGGCACGAGGATGATGCCCTGCTTGCCCCGCGCGATCACCTCGGCAAGCGCGCGCAGGTAAATTTCGGTTTTGCCGGAACCGGTGACGCCGTGGAGGAGAAAGGTTTCAGGTTTGCGAGTTGCAAGGTTGTTCGTTGAACTTGGATCCTGAAACTTGAAACTTGAAACGATTTCATCCCACGCCGCTTGTTGTTCCGGCGTGAGCGTGGGCGGCACGGCTGTTTCAAACTCGCGCCCGGCGAGCGAGTCGCGCCACACTTCTTCTTCTTCGAGCGCGAGGATACCGGCGGTTTCGAGTTTGCGGAGATCGGCGAGTGTGCTGTGCGTTTCGGCGTAGACGGCGCTGATCCAGACGGGTTTGTTTTCGCGCTGCAAAAACTCGACGATACGTTGCGCTTTGGCGTTCAACTCGGCGGGCGCGGTGGCAGAAATCAAGCGCACCGATTTTACACGCTTGGGTTTGACGCGCGCCTGCGGCACGACCGTTTCGCGGATCACGATGCCGCGTTTGACGAGCGCATCTATCGCGCCGTGCAGTTCGCGCGGCACATCGCGCAGTTCGCTTTCGCCTTCGCGCGCGAGCCATTCGACGAGCGCAAATTGTTTTGCGGGCAACGCCGGACGCGTTCCGCCGGGCGCGAGCGCAAGGTGGACTTGGGGCTCTTGCACAATCCCACTGGGCAACAGCATTTGAATTACATCGTTGAGCGCGCAGAGGTATGTGCGCGCGATCCAATGCGCGAGATCGATCTGGGTCGCGGAGAGAAATGGGCGTAGCTCGGCGATCTCGGCAATGTCGCGCGTGGCTTCGACCGGCGACGTTTCGCTGAACGCGATGATCACGCCTTGCAAGCGGCGTTTGCCGAACGGCACCCAGACGAGTTGTCCCAGGTTGATCGTTGCGGCGAGGTGTTCGGGAATTGTGTAGGTGAACGCCAACTCGCGCCGTGATTCGGCGGCGGCGGGTTCGCCTTCATGCGGTTGGGTGGTTAGCAATGGTGCGTTGACGACGACTTGAGCGTATTTGTTCATAGCAAACAAAAAGCCGGGAGAGGTTTCCCGACTTGATCATACTCATTTCACAAATTCCGGCAATTCCAAAAACAAGCAAAGGGCTAAGCCGGTTGCTCGGTTCGATACACGCCTGCCGCAAGATAGCCGACGACATAATCCGCGCGGTCGCGTTCGCCGGTCACGTCGCCGGAATTAGTGCGCTGGAACACGCGCACGCGGTTCGCGCCCAACTGGTGTGCGGCAAGCAACAAGGTGATGATTGCCGCGTCGCCGCACGCGCGACATTCGCCGGCGCGTGCCATGTACTCGGCAAGCCCGGCAATATCGAACCCGGCGAGCAATTCTTCGGTGCGCGCGTCGAATTGCTGAACGGCGGTATAATTTTCGAGATGAGATAAATCGGACGAAGCGACCAAGAGCACGCGTTTGTTGCGCGCCAAATCGGCAAGCGCGGCGGCAAGTTGCGCGCAGAGTTCCCATGCGCTGGCGCCGGTCAGGTAAAATGGGAACGCCAGCATCAGCGGGACGAGCGTAAATGCGCCCAGCGTGCGTTGGAGAAACGGCAATTGAATTTCGAGCGAGTGTTCGCGATCCTGCGCGACGCGCTCTACTCGAATTTTTTGCGTCAGGGTTTCGAGCAGGGCTTGATCGAGCGCGACATTGCCCAGCGGCGTCCAATAAAAATTTTTGCTGGTCGCCGCCACCGCGCCAAAATTTTCTCGGTGACTGGGTCCCAGCAAAACGACGGTATCGAATTGGCCCGGTGCAAGTTGCCGATACGCGCAGGCGGCGGTTTGTCCCGAATACGGATAACCGGCGTGGGGCGCAATCAAGCCCACCAGCGCATCCTGGGTTTCGACGCGCCCTGCCTGCGCCAGCAAGGCGTCAACCGTGTCGGCGAGTTGGCGCGGCGCGGCGGGGTACCACGTGCCGGCAATCGGCGATGGTCTTACAGTGCGCGCATCCAGCGCGGGCGTCGTCATCGTAGCATTTCCTTGCATCGCGTGGCGTCGTTCGGAGCGAACGGCGTTACTTTTTGAACCGATACGTAATGCGGCCGCGCGTCAAATCGTACGGCGACAGTTCAACCGTCACGCGGTCACCCAACAAAATGCGAATATAATACATCCGCATCTTGCCGGAAATGTGCGCGAGCACCGAGTGCCCGCTATCCAGTTGCACGCGAAACATGGCGTTAGGTAACGCTTCGGTGACGGTCCCCTCCGCCTCAATGACATCTTTTTTGGGTTTCTTGTCTTCCACTTCAGGCATCGGTCGTGGCATAAATCCTCCGCGACGCGGCGCGCCGCGTCTAGTTCAAATTATTTTTTCCGGCGGGGCGGAACCTCGTCCGCCTCCACCTCAAAATTCTTTACTTCACCATTTTGGACGAGCACCACCCGTGCTTTGCCGCCCCCTTCATCGGGTCCAACGATCCCGTGTTCTTCCAACTGATCCATCAAACGCGCGGCACGTGGGTAGCCGATGCCGAGTTTGCGTTGCAGAAAGGAAATGGAAGTGCGGTCGTACTGTTGCGCGATCTCAATCGCTTGTTCGAGCAACGCGTCATCGCTACCCTCTTTCGCGTCGCTTACATCTTTCCAGGGTGGCTCGGTCGGCATTTCACGGGTGCGTTGCTTCGCCTTGTCCTTCCAAAAATCCACGAGCGTTCGCAGTTCTTCGTCGGACACAAAGCAACCCTGCAACCGCGCAATCTTGGACGAATCGCTCGACATGTAGAGCATATCGCCGCGCCCCAACAACTTTTCCGCGCCGGGCGTGTCGAGCACGACGCGCGAGTCCACACTGCTCGTCACGGCGAACGAAATGCGCGAGGGAAAGTTCGCCTTGATCAACCCCGTTACCACGTCTACCGACGGACGCTGCGTGGCGATCACCAAATGAATCCCGGTCGCGCGCGCCATTTGCGCGAGCCGCGTCAACATCTTTTCGGTTTCTTCCGGCGCGGCGAGCATCAAATCCGCCAACTCGTCAATCATGGCGACGATATAGGGCATCGTGTCTTGATTCGCCTTTCGCATCTTGTCGTTGAACGCGTCCACATTGCGAACTTTTTCTTTGGCGAACAAGGTAAAGCGATTGTCCATTTCGCGCGCGAGCCAACGCAAACACGGCACAACCTGGTCCACGTTGACGATCACCGCCCCGAGCAAATGCGGAATGCCGTTAAAGTTTACCAACTCGACGCGCTTGGGATCCACCATAATCAAGCGCAGATCGTCCGGCGAATTCCGAAACAACATGCACGCGATCAACGCGTTGATGCACACCGACTTGCCCGAACCGGTTGCGCCGGCGATGAGCAAGTGCGGCATCGAACCCAGGTCGGCGGCGACGCCGCGCCCGGATACGTCGCGGCCCAACGCCAAGCGCAACGGCGTTTTCTTCCGGCGAAATTCTTCACCTTCCATCACGCCGCGCAACGAAACCGCTGTCAACGATTCGCGGTCGCGCGGTACTTCGATGCCGACAATCGGCTCGCCGGGCACCGGCGTTTGAATACGAATGGGCGCGCGCGCGAGCGCCAGTTCGAGATCGTGTTGCAACGCGGCGATCCGGTTGACCGATATTTTGCGGCGTTGCACCTGCCCATCGGTCCCGCGCCGTTCGACAAAACCGGGGCGCAAGCCGAACTGCGTGACGGTGGGACCCACCCGAATTTCGTCGTCAATCAATTCGACCGGCACGCCAAAATTGCCCAACGTCTCGACGATGACGCGCCCTTGCTCGCGCGCTTCTTGTTTGCTGTACTGCGCTTCGTTCGTCGTGCTCAACATGTCGAGCGTCGGCAAAATTTTGCCCCAGGGCCGCGTGCGCGGAGTCAGAATCGTTTGCCCTGCCGTCATCGTTCGCATGGGCGGTTTGGTGCCGAGGGTTGGGCGCGGCGCAGCGGCGGGATTGGGCAAGGGCAATTGCTGCGGCTCGTCAATCGCCGGCAGGGCGGGCGCAGGAGGCGCGGGGCGTGCCGGTGACGGTAACGCCGGTTCCCGCTCCGCCTCGCTTTCCGGCTCCGCGATCACGGGCGGAGTCGTGCGCACTTGCTCGGCGCGCTCGGCGAGGGTGTCGCTCCACGCGCGCAAGCGCACACTGTTGAGACCCAGGATTGCCGGGATCGTCAGCACACCCAAACCGATCAAGATGATCATGGCGATGTTTGCGCCGAGCGTGGTTTTCAACGCGTAACTGATCGCGTAGCCGACAAACCCGCCGCCATTGCCGGCGGACGCCAAGCCGCCCGGGTCGGGTGTGGCAGTGAACAAGTGCAAAAGCGCCAAAATAACGGCGAACAAGATTTCGGCGGCAAGCACGCGGCCCCATGCGACGGACGCCGTGACGGCGTCGCCGCGCCGCACGAGAAACGCGCCCGCGACGCCGGCAAACACGGGGAGCGCCCACGCACCCCAGCCCAAACCCATGCGCAGGAGGTTTGCCCACAGTTCTCCCACCGTGCCCCGCGTGACGCCTAACAATGTGACGAGCGTTAGTCCGCCCAGTAAAAACGCCAACACGCCGAGAATTTCGCGTTGATGCGCGGGCGAAATTTTCGACGCCAAGTTGGGCAAGGCAAAAGCCGGCTTACGATTCGGTTTAGGTTGTTCGCGATTTTTTTTGGCAGGCATGGGGTGAGTGTTGCAAGATCAAATATTTTTCACCGCGTGCAAATTTACTTGACGAGGTTTTCCCAGTAACCTGGATCGAGCGGCGGTGGCGGCGGCAGGTGTTCGCTCGATGCGGGTGCTGAACTCGGGTTATGCGCGTAGCCGCGCGAATTGTTTTCGCGCAAACTAAGTTTCATGCGTTGTTGCGCCGGATCGATGTCGAGCACCCGCACGCGCACGGCTTGACCCTCGTGCACGACATCGCGCGGTTGCACAAAGCCGCCCTGGGCAAGTTCGGAAACGTGCAACAGACCTTCGACACCTTCAGCGATGCGGACGAATGCGCCGAACGGCACGACGCTCGTGACTACGCCGGTGGTCCATTCGCCCGGTTTCAATTTGGCGCTGATCTCCGACCAGGGATTCGGTTTCAAGCGTTTGAGACTGCACGCGATCCGTTTTTGTTCGCGGTTGATCTCCATCACATACACGTCAATTTCTTGTCCGGGCGTGAGTACATCTCGCGGATGCGCGACGTACTGCCAGGATAATTCCGAAACGTGAATCAACCCTTCGACGCCGCCCAAGTCTACGAACGCGCCAAAGTCCGTGACGTTGCGGACGATAGCATGGCGGGTTTGAGCAATTTCAATCTGGGCAAGCACATGCTCAGCGCGTGACGGCGGCGGGTTGGCGACGCGTTCGGACAAGATCAACCGATTGCGCGCCGGCTCAAATTCGATCACCTTGACGCGCAAGTCTGTGCCCACGTAACGCGCGAGCGCCTGCATGCGTTCGTCCTCGGTCACTTGGCGTGGAAAGGTGGAAAGTTGCGACGCGGGCACAAAGCCGCGTACGTCGCCCAAGTCTACCAACAAGCCGCCGCGATTGTGTCCGACCACGCGCAATTCGAGTGTGTTGCCTTGCGTGTAACTTGCCTCGGCGCGCGCCCAACCAAGTGGTGTGGGTGCGTCCGTTGCCGGGGCAGGCAACTCGTCGGCGGGCGGACGCGCCGCCGGTTTTTCACCCATTACCGCTTGCCAGTATCCATCATCCGGCGATTCTTCCCAGGGTTTAGACTCGGACATTGGAAACGCTCCTTCTACTCAACTCTGCGGCACAAACAAAAATCGGTTTTTCCAACCAGGCGCGTGTGCCGGAAAAACCGATCTTACTCGTCAACCGACTTTTCTAATCAGCAACTTACCATCCGCGCAACATAATCTAATCTACCGGCATTATAAGCGGAATGACTGAGATTTGTCAACAACCGCGCTTTTTTTATCGCCCCGGGTAGCCCGCGCCGACGCGCGCCAGATCAATGTCGAACGTGAGTGGCGCGGCAAATTGGCCGGGCAAAACGGAATCGCTTGCGCCCGCGCGTTCGCGCCAACCCAGCACGTAGGGCTTGACGAGAAACGCGTTTTCGTTGTGCCACAAAAATGCGCCCGCCAGATCGTTCACGAAAATTTTTTGCGCGGCTTGGTACTTGGCGAGGGCTTTGTCGGCGTCGAGTTCCTGATTCGCCGCGGTGAACGCCGCATCGAAATCGCGATTGCAGTAACCGAGCCGAGCGGCGAACACGCCGCCGCACGCGTGCAGGAACAACCAATTTTGCGGGTGCGGGTACTCTTGCTCCCACGACAGCAGATACACTTGCGGCGTCGTTTTGGGATCGCGAATGAAGGTCGAGTACGCGTTTGGCTCGACCGGCTCAAGCGCCACGGGGCACGCGAACACACGCGTCAAGTTGCCGGCGAGGGTTTGGAAAAGCGTCTGCGCGCGCGGTGTGTTCGCAAACGTCAATTTGAGCGCGCCCAATTTCGCGCAATCAATGCGTTTCTTGTCGGGCGTACCATAGCCGCCATCCAGCAACGTTTGCGCGGCGGCTTGGGCGTTGAACCCGGGCACGGTCGCCGTTTCATCATAACCCCGCACGCCGGGCGGAATCCACGAGAGCTGGGGCTTGCCCAATCCTTTGAGCGCGTCGCGCACCAAGCCGTCGCGATCCAACGCTTGCGAAAACGCCTTCCGCACGACCTTGTCGGAAAACGGCGCGCGCTTGAGGTTGAAACCCAGGTACGTGACGCGCGCGGCGGGCAACCGCACCAATTCTTGGCTCAACCGGGGATCGGCTTGCGCCACACCCACATTATCCGGCGTCACGCGGATCACGTCGAGTTCGCCGTTGCGATAACTGTCCACTGCCGCCGCATCCACAATCCAATAAAATTCGATGCGATCAATTTTCGGCGCGCCGCCCCAGTAATTGGGGTTCGGCGCAAGTTTGATCACCTCGTCGCGGATTTCCACAAACTTGAAGGGCCCATTGCCGTTGTGATTCTCCGGCTTGAGCCACCACGTGTCTGGCTCGTTCTCGATCTTGCGCGCATCCGCCGGGAAACCTACCCACAGCGCGGCGAGCGTCAGCCAATAATTTGCCGGTTGATTAAGCCACACGCCAAGCGTGTGATCGTCCAACGCCTTGATGCCCACACTGGCGAGATGCCGTTCAATGTCTTCGGCGCGGGCTTGCGGATCGAACGTGTACGCCGCGAGCGCGTTTTGCGCGTCGTCGAGCAACGACGGGTACGGCGCGCCCAGGCGCGGATCGAGCGTGCGTTTGTACGCGAGTTCAAAATCGCGCGCGGTGAGCGCCGTGCCGTCCGCGCGTTTCAAGCCGGGGCGCAGGTGGAACGCGAGCGTCTTGTCGCTCGTAAATTCCCACTTGTCCGCCGCGCCCGACAACACAGCGCCTTTTTCGTCGAGCCGAGTCAAGCCCTCGTACACCAATTGCAGAATCGCCAGTTCTGTGCTGGTTGCCGCGCGTTGCGGATCGAGAGTTTCCGGGCGCAGACCCAGGTTCACGCGCAACACTTTGGCGCGCGCGGTGGGCGACGCGGGCTGGGGCGTTCCCGTCGGCGCGGCGCGCGTCGGCAGTGGGGCGGCAACGCTAGATAGAGTTGGCTCAACGTCTGCGGAGGGAATGGGCGCGCGCGCGCATGCGGCAAGTGCAACGAGCGTCGCGCACAGCATCAAGTTTAGGATGAGCGAACGCATAATCGTCCTTGGAAAATAGATCGGGGCGAGCCGCCGGCTCGCCCCGACATTCTCGCCGATCAACGCGGCGGATAATTCGCCGGCACGCGCGCGAGATCGACATCGTAGATCCACACCGGACCCCACTCGCCCGCCCAATCCGTGTCGAACGCGCCAACGCGTTCGCGCACATTCAACACGTACGATTTGATCAGCGCGCCGGCTTCGGCGTAATTGGCGAACGCCGCCGGCGCATCTTTGAGGATCAGGTCTTCGGCTTGCTGATACAACGTCAGCGCTTTGGCTTGATCGCGTTCCGCGCCGGCGGCGGTCAAAATTTTGTCGAGGTCTTTGTTGCAGTAACCATAGTACGCGGCAAATTCCGCACCGCACGTCCAGTATCCGCTCAACCAATTTTGCGGATGCGCGTAATCGCCGAGGTATCCTTGCAACGAAATTTGCGGCTTGATGGTGGCGCGCGCCGTCAGTTGGCTCACCGGGTCGAGCGTGATCGGACAGCCGAACACCTGCGCGAAATTCGCGGCGAGAAAACCGAACCGCGTTTGATTTGCCGGCGACGCGAGGTACGTGAGTTTGACTTCGCCGATTTTCGCGCAGTCCACTTTCGGTTTGTCCGGCGTGCTGTCCTTTGCCGCATAGCCGTTCGTGATCAGCGTTTGCACCGCCGCTTTCGGATCGTATTTCGGCGCGCCCGGTTTATCGGGTTGCGCGCCGGGGAGGTTGGGCGGCAACCAACGCGTGTAGGGTTTGGCGTTGCCCTTGAACACCTCGCGCACCCAGCCCTCGCGGTCAAACGCCTGCGCGAACGCGACGCGCACGTTGCGGTCGTCGAACGGTTTGCGCGCCGCGTTAAACGCAATCGCGTAAACGAGCGCGACCGGCGCGCGCACCAGTTCGCTTTTCAAATTCGCATCGGCGTTGCTCGCGGCGAGATCGTCCGGCGTGAGATGCGTTGCCAGTTCGAGATCGCCTTTTTTGTACGCCTCCAGCATTCCCTTGCCGCCGGGAAAATAGACGAGTTCGAGGCGATCCAGTTTCGGTTTGCCGCGCCAATAATTCGGGTTGGGCGCGAGCACGATCCGTTTGTTCTGCTCGATGGATTTGACGACGAACGCGCCGTTGCCGTTGTGCGCGTCGGGACGCATCCACCAATTGTCCGGATCGCGATCCACCGCTTTTTTCTCGGTGGGGAAAAAAGCGAGCGTCGCGGCGACGGCGTGCCAATACCCGTTCGGTTTTTTGAACGTGATGATCAGGTTGCGCTCGTCGGCGACCTTGATGCCCACGTTGTTCAGCGCGCGATCAATTTCGTCGGGCTTGGTCTTGCTCGGATCGAGTCCGTCCACCTCCTCCGCGCCCTTGATGTCGTACAGCAAGTTCGTGTTGATCTTGTTCGGGATGCGCGGATCGAGTGCGCGCTTGAGCGCGTATTCGTAATCGCGCGCCGTGATTGCCGTGCCGTCGGCGCGCTTCAAGTCGTCGCGGATGTGAAAGGTGAGTTGCAAACCATCGGGCGACAGCGTCCACTTGTCCGCGCCGGCGGAAATGACGTTGCCTTGCTCGTCGAAATTCGTCAGCCCTTCATAGGCAAGTTTGAGCGCGTGAATCTCGGCGCCGAGTACCGCGCGTTGCGGATCGAGCACGTCGGGGTACGCGGCGATGCCGATGCGTAAAATGCGCGCGGTCGGTGTGGTGCGCGTGGGCGGTGGCGTACTGGTGGGCGCGGGTGTAGCGGCATTGTTTGTCGGCGTGTTGGACGACAAAGTCGGCGCGCATGCGGTGATGCCAAGCAGCAGCGCGGCGAGCGCGGCGAGCGCAAAAAATTTTCTCATTCGCAAAATCTACTTGTCGGGATAATTCGCTGGAACCTGGGTCAGATCAATATCGTACGTCCACGCGGGACCGCTCGCGCCTGCCCAGTCCGTATCGTTCGCGCTTGCGCGTTCTTTGAGTCCCTTGACGTAGGGTTTGATCAAGTTCACGTTTTCGGCGTAACTCGCAAAAATTGCCGGCACATCCTTCAACAACGTCTCTTCGATCTGCTGATACAAACCCAGCGCGGTGTTGAGATCGAGTTCGCGGTCGGCGCGCGCGATGAGCGTGTCGAGATTCTTGTTGCAGTAGCCGTAGTAGCCGGAGTATGCGCCGCAAACCCAATACGCGCTCAACCAGTTGGCAGGATGCGGCATGTCGTTGACCCAGGAACGGAACGTGATTTGCGGCATCGTGCGCGCGTCGAGAAACAGCGCGTTGTACGCCGCCGGTTCGAGCGCCTCGGGCGTGACCGGACACCCGAACGCTTTGGTGAAATTTGCGGCGAGGAATTGCATCCGCGCCAGTTGCGCGGACGACGCGCGGTTGTACGTCAGTTTGATCTCGCCGAGTTTCGCGCAATCCACTTTCGGTTTGTCCGGCGTGCTGTCGCGCGCGGCGTACCCGTTGTTGACGAGCGTGAGCACGGCAAGTTTGGCGTCGCCCGGCGCGCCCGGTTTGTCCGGCGTCGCGCCGATCACGCCCGGCGGAATCCAGCGCGTGTACGGTTTGCCGACGCCTTTTAACGTTTCGCGCACCCAGCCCTCGCGGTCGAACGCTTGCGAAAACGCGGCGCGCACGTTGCGGTCATCGAACGGTTTGCGCGCGCTGTTGAGCGCGAACGCGTGCGTCAGCGCAATCGGCAACCGCGTGAGATCGTTTTTCAACGTGGCGTCCGCGTCCACTTGAGCGAGGTCTTCCGGCGCAACGGCGGCGAGGAGATCGAGGTCGCCTTTTTTGTACGCGTCGAGCAACGCCGCGCGATCCGTATCGTAGATCAGTTCGAGGCGATCCAGTTTCGGCTTGCCGCGCCAATAATTTTCGTTGGCGACGAGCACGATCTTTTTGCCGGCTTCGATAGATTTTATTTTGAACGCGCCGTTGCCGTTGTGCGCCTCCGGTTTGCTCCACCAGTTTTCCGGCGCGGCGTCTAGCGTTTTCTTATCCGCCGGAAAAGCGACCTGGGTTGCGGCGACGAACGCCCAATAACCGAGCGGCTTGCGAAACGTCACGATGAGCGTCTTGTCGTCCGCCGCCTTGAAACCGACGCTTGCCGCGAGTTTGTCCAGGTCTTCGGTTTTGGTTTTGAGCGGATCGCTCGTGTCGAGTTCTGCCGCGTTGAGCACATCATACACGATGTAGGCGACGGCTTTGCCGGACACGCGCGGATCAACGGCGCGCTTGAGCGCGAACTCGTAATCGCGCGCGGTGATCGCCGTGCCGTCCGCGCGTTTCATTCCGGCGCGAATGTTGAATGTGAGCGACATTCCGTCCGCCGCCAGCGTCCATTTGTCTGCGCCGGCTTCGACGAGATTGCCCTTTTCGTCGAGCGTGACGAGACCTTCATAGACCAAGCGCAACACATCCAGCCCGTTGCCAAACGCGGCGCGTTGTGGATCGAGCGTGTCGGGATAACTGGCGCGACCCACGCGCAAAACTTTCGGGCGCGGGTTGGGCGTGGCGGTCGGCGTGACGGTTGCGGTTGCCGTCGCCGCGGGCGTAACCGATGCGGCGGGCGTCGCCGTCGCCGGCGGTTTCGTCGGCGTGGCGGTGTTGAGCGAGGCGGGCGGCGGCAGGGGCGACGGCGTCCAGGTTGGACGCGGCGCGGGTGTGGGCGCTTCGCACGCGGCGAGCGCGAACAGCACGAACAGCAAACCGATCAGATATTTTACAAAACGCATGGAGCGTGCCTCCCCAAAAAATTCGATGTGATGATCAGCGGACGCACCGCACGGCTTCAACCGCGCGCTGAATCGGCGCGATGGTTTTCAAACGTAATGCGCCTGCCCAGTAGTCGCCGGCAATGCCGCCGAACACGGCGCGGCTTTCGGCATAGTACCCGCTGAGCGGAATGAAAAGCGAATCGGGATGCCCAAACCGAAAGGCGATGTGAATGGTGACGCGTTTGGGATAAAAGACTTGGATCGCTTGTTCCTTTTCGGTAAACTGTTTGAACGAATCGGGAGACAAGCCAAAACCTTGCTCGTACCCATCTACCTGCGACAAGGTTTGATTGAGCGCGGCGGTGAGTTCCGCAAAGCCAGCGGTTCCCGGCGTTAGGTCGGCGCGGCAACCGTTGCGATACACGAGGATTCGTGTGGGTGTTTCGTTAAAGTACGGCAGGAACCAGAGTGGGTCTTCGTTCGCAAACAAGGTGACGCAAAAGACAACCGCGATGAGAAAGACGCCGAGCACGATCAAAAGTTGTTTGACATCCGCGCGCACAGGTTCTTGATTCACCTTGGACACTCAACAAAATGGACGGCGCGATGCCGTCCATTGGCGTTAACAGCGTTCGACCAAATAACCGCTTGCCGGCTCAACTTGCGGCGGTCCGCAGTTCGCGTTCGTACAGCCAACAGCGCGCGCTTTGCCCATGCCCAATCTGAATGAGCGGCGGCTCGGCTTGGCGACACTTGTCGAAGACTTGGGCGCACCGTGGCGCGAACCGGCACCCCGGCGGCAGGGCGCGATACAGATTCGGCACACTGCCTTTGATCACGTGCAAGCGTTGCTCGGTCGAAGTTTGCAAAGTTGGGATGCTGGCGAGCAGCGCCTGGGTGTAGGGATGCTTGGGCGCTTTGAACAATGTCACGACATCCGCTTGTTCGACGATCTTGCCGACGTACATCACCACGACGCGTTGCGCCATTTCCGCCACAACGCCGAGATCGTGTGTGATCAGGGCGACGGCAAGCCCGAGACTGGTTTTCAATTCTTTCAACAATTCCAAAATTTGCGCTTGAATCGTTACGTCGAGCGCGGTCGTCGCTTCGTCGGCGATCAGCAAGCTCGGCGCGCACGCCAACGCCATCGCGATCATCACGCGTTGGCGCATCCCGCCGGACAATTCATGCGGGTACTGGCGCACGCGTTTTTCCGGTTCCGAGATGTGCACTTGGCGGAGCAATTCGATGGTGCGTTTCAACGCCGTTTCTTTGGTCATGAACTGATGAATGATCAGCGCTTCGGAAATTTGCTCGCCGATGCTAAACACCGGATTGAGCGAAGTCATCGGCTCTTGAAAGATCATAGACATGCGCGAGCCGCGCAGAGCATACATTTCGTTTTCCGGCAATTGCACCAGGTCTTTGCCCTGAAAGAGAATTTGCCCGCCGACGATCTTGCCCGGCGACGCAATCAACCGCATGACGGAAAGTGCGGTGACGGATTTGCCGCAACCGGATTCGCCGACGATGGCGAGCGTTTCGCCTTCGTGAATTTCAAAACTGACGCCGTCCACTGCCGGCACGGTGCCGTCCGAAGTGAAAAAATACGTTTTGAGATCGCGCACCTGGAGCAAAGTGGGCGCATGGGTTGCGTTGGTGGGATTATTCATAAGCCGATGATTTTGGTCACTCCTTTGGAGAGGATGTGGGCTGACTAGGTCTCGCGCACTTGAATTACGACGGAATGGATTGCTGATGTGCCGTGCGGAAACACCTCGCCCAAGATGCCGCCGGCGAGATGCGCTTGCGAATTGCCTTGCCGATCAATCGCGCGCACGAGCAACGTGTACCGACCCGGCGCGGGGTTTTCAAACCGATAGCCCCATTGCGTCCACACTTCCGGCGAAGGTCCGCGCGTCAATATCGTATCGTGCCAGGTTGCGCCGCCATCCGTGCTGATCTCGACCGCGTGCACACCCGCTTCGCCGGCGTGTGCCACGCCGACGATGAGTACATCGCCACGCGGGACGGGGTTGGCTTCGGTGGGAAACTTGATCCCGGAATTGAGTTGGATCGTCGCCTCGCGCGACCAGCCTTTTTTCTCCCAGGGTCCCAGGTCTTCCGTGTCGGTCAGTTTGATCCCGGTGAGCCACTTGGGTTGCTTTTGCCCATACACGCCGGGCAAAAGAATGCGCACGGGAAACCCGTGTTGTGTTGGCAAAGGTTGCCCGTTCATTTCGTAAGCGAGGAGCGCGCGTTCGTGCATCACGCGTTCGACCGGGACGCTCGTGAAATATTCGTCTACGCCGCCGAGCGTTGCGTACTTGGCTTGCGGCTCCACGCCTGCGCGGATGAGCAGATCGCGGAGCGCTGCGCCGCGCCATTCCAGGTTGCCGATCAAACTGCCGCCCGCCGGGTTGCCGATACATTCGAGCGTGTGCATCCGGCTTTCCGCCGGCAACGCGCGCAATTCGTCGAAGGTGAGCCGCAACGAATTGCGAACCATGCCGTGAATCGTCAACGACCACGACGTGAGACTGACGCTGGGTGGTTGATCGTACTGCACGGTGTACAAATCCTCCGGCGCAGTGATCCACAGCGGCAACGGCAAGGATGTCGCCGGATATTTGAACGCGCTGGAGCCGGGCGTCGGTGACGGCAAACTCGGCGCGTTCGGTGTTGGCGCGGGTTGCAACCGCACGCGCATCACGCCGCCGCCCGCCGCAACCACAAGCGCGGTCGCGCCTAACGCGATAAATTCTCGGCGAGTTAAAGCCCGCATACTTAAAATTTCTAGGTCGGTCTCTCGAACGCGTTCACCCGTGCGCCAAAGACCTACATCGCGGAACCGACGTAATGGCACGCCGCCCAATGTCCCGGCTGGTATGCCTTAAATTCCGGTTCCTGTACGTCGCAGTGCCCCTTGACGAAAATTGGACAGCGCGGGTGAAACCGGCACCCTTTCGGCGGATTCACCGGCGACGGCACGTCGCCGGTCAAAACGATGCGTTGCCGCTTCAAGGTTGGATCGGGTTCTGGGATCGCGGA
>CAIKBD010000243.1 GCA_903825565.1 uncultured Anaerolineales bacterium
CAAGAAGAAGTTTTGCCCCTGGCGATTCAACAATGGCAAAAGAAATACCAACTGCCGGCGGTGTTGATTACGCTTCACACCTGGACAGTCATCCATGATCGTATGAAAGACAAAGCGCATGGCGGACCTTTCGACACGCCGTTCGCGCATGCCGACGAAGCCGAGGCATCCTATTCGCTGGCATTGTTCCCGGAATTCATGAACCCCAAGTTATTTGTGGACAACAAGCCGTCGGGATTTTTGCCGCCGGGTCACACGGACAAGGGCGGCGATGTGTACCACGCGCCCATCAAAGGGCACGAGCATGTTGGCTTGGGCGGCATCGAGGTGTGTGATTATCCCGAAGGGGTCATCGGCTCGCCCAGCAAAGCATCGGCGGACAAAGCCACAGCCGGCTTGAACGATCTCATGGACTATATGTGCAAGTTGATCGGCGACATCATGACCAAGTTCCCGGCAGGCGTTCTGCCGCCAGTAGATCGCGTCACGATGCGAAGCAAGGAAGAGGTCGAGCAGTACGTCAAGGGTCCGTTGAATGGCGGCAAGTCCATTTACTCCCTTGGGTACCCACCGTAAATCGGTGAACAGTTCTCGTTTTACGCATTCGGTATATTGGAAAGAGTAAAATGCAAAATATTACACTGACAATTAATGGTGTAAAGCATCAGGTTGCCGCAAGCCCAGAGATGGTCTTGATTGATTATTTACGCCAAGACCTCCATCTGACTGGGACGAAAGAGGCATGCGACCGACGCGGGCAGTGCGGCGCTTGCGTCGTGGTTGTCAACGGCGAAGCCGTGCGTTCTTGCGTGACCAAAATGTCCAAGTTGGATGGAGCCGATGTAATTAGTGTGGAGGGACTCGGTACGCCGGCGAACCCGCACTTGATTCAGGAAGCATACGTTTTGTCCGGTGCAATTCAATGCGGTTTCTGCACGCCCGGCATGATCATGGCGACCAAAGCATTGCTGGATGAAAATCCCAATCCCGATGTTGCCGCGATCAAAAAAGCATTGGTGCGTAATCTTTGCCGTTGCACCGGTTACAAAAAAATTGTCGAAGCCGTGCAACTTGCCGGACGATTTATCCGCAAAGAAACCACGCCCGATGCGGTGCGCGCGCAACTGGGCAAGGGCGCGATTGGCGTGTCGCATGTTCGCCCCACGGCGATGATCAAAGCGTGTGGCGTCGCGCAGTTCAACGACGATGTACCCCTGCCAGCCGATGCGCTCGAGTTGGCAGTCGTTCGTAGCACCGTGCCGCATGGCATCATCAAGTCCATTGACACATCGGCGGCGGAAAAAATGCCGGGTGTGGTTGGCTTTGTGCGCGCCGAAGACATCAAGGGCACGAATCGTTTGCGTCAGGTGCATCCCGACCAGCCGGTGTTGTGTGAAGACAAGGTTCGCATTCTCGGCGATCCGATCATTGCGGTGGCGGCTGAAACACGCGAGCAAGCGCGCGCGGCGGCGGCGGCGGTCAAGGTTGAGTACGAATTGTTGCCCGTGCAGATGACGCCGGCGGAATCGTTAGCGCCGGGCGCGTACGTGATTCACGCGCATGCGCCGGACAATATTTGTTGTTCGCAACCCTTGATCAAGGGTGATGCGGATGCCGCGCTGAAACAATCGAAAACAGTTCTCGAAGCGGAATTCGCCACACAGACGAATCATCAAGCGCCGCTCGAAATGGAAGTCTCATCCGCGTACTTTGAAGGCGAGGGTGACAAGCGCGAGTTGGTCGTCGTTGGTCGGAGCATCAACATCCATTTCCACTTGAACCAACTGAAAGAAACGCTGGGTTACGACAAGATGCGCTACAAGGAAGCGTTCTCCGGCGGACAGTTCGGCATCAAGGTGTGGATCATCACCGAAGCGATCACGGCGGCGGCGGCACTGCATTTTAATCGCGCCATCCGTTATGCGCCGACCTTGGCTGAATCTATGCTCATCACCACCAAACGCCACGCGTATCCCAGCATCAAGATGATTCTCGGCGCGGACGACCTGGGACACCTCAATGCCTTTTTCTGCGACTTTACGATAGACAAGGGCGCGTACACGGTCAACGGTCCAGTCGTTCTGGGTCGGGCGATCATGATGATGCAAGGACCTTATGATTTACCGAACATCAAATCGTTTGGCAAGTCGGTTTATACGAACAACGCCTTTGGCGGTTCGGCGCGTGGAGCCGGTCCGCCGCAAGTGACCTTTGCCATCGAATCGGCGGTAGATATGCTCGCGGAAAAACTGGGAATGGACCCGCTGGCATTTCGTCGGTTGAATTCGCTAAAACCGGGTGGCAAAAAAGGAACCGGGATGGTCGTCCAGCAATGGGATTTCATCGAGGTTTGCGACGCCATCCAACCGGCGTATGAACGTGCTAAAAAGGAAGCGGCGGAGTTCAACGCTCGCGGCGGCGCGATCAAACGCGGCGTTGGTATTGCGGCGCACTCGTTTGGCATCGGTGGCGCGGCGGATGCCGCCAAAATGTCCATCGAACTTAACCCGGATGAGGGTGTCACCATCTATGCCGCCTGCGCCGATCCCGGTGAAGGTAACGATGCGATGCTGACCCAGATCGCGGCGCATCGCTTGGGACTGCCGCTGGATAAAGTCCGCTTGTATACCCGAGACACGGACAAGACCGTGTTGATGGGACCAGCCGCCGGTAGTCGTATGACGTTCATGGCGGGGCACTCTTTGCTCAACGCGATTGCGAACATGGAAAAAGCCATGAGTGAAGTTGGCGCCAAGAACTATGCCGACTTGGTGCAAGCCGGCAAGCCGACTCGTTATGAAGGCTCGCAAAAGAACCCAGGAAATGCTGGACTTGATAAGAACACCGGTCAAGGCGATGCCCAGGTTTCGGAATGCCATAACATTCAGATGGCTGAAGTGGAAGTGAACACGGAAACCGGTGCGACCAAGGTTTTGCGAATGACGGTCGCGGTAGATGCAGGGACGATCATCAATCCGCAAGCGTTCGAGGGACAGTTGGAAGGCGGCATGGACCAAGGAGTTGGCTATGCGCTTCGTGAAGAGTACGTACTCGGCAAGACAACCGACTATGTCAACTTCAAGTTCCCAACCATCCGCGAAAGTTTTGAAGTGGAAATGATTACACGGCAGACTCCGCGTGTGAATGGTCCGTTGGGCGCAACCGGCGTTGGCGAAATGACGATGGTCTCAACTGCTCCGGCAGTGACCAACGCGATTTACAACGCCTGCGGCGCACGGATTTACAGTTTGCCGGCGACGCCCGCCAAAGTCAAAGCGGCGTTGGCTGGTAACTAGTCCGCCATCAATCTTCCGGCAAGCCCCCACTTGCGAGGGCTTGCCGGAAGATTGAATAATCCAGTTATGACTCAAGCCCTGTTGGAAAATTATCGCAACGATTTCCCGGCGCTGGCAAGACGGCGGAATGAAAAACCGCCGGTCTACCTGGACAATGCTTGCACCACGCTCGTCCCCCAGCCGGTCATCGCGGCGATGAACGAGTACTATGCCGACTATCCCGCTTGCGGTGGCAGACGGAGTCATCATTGGTTCGCGCAAGAAGCGACGCGCCGCATCGAGGGCGACCTCGAACAAGGCATCCAGGGCGCGCGACAATTAATCGCCGAGTTCATCCATGCCGGGTCGGAAAACGAAATCATCTTTACGTTGAACACGACTCATGCTATCAATACGGTGGCACTCGGTTTCCAGTTCCAGTCAGGCGATGTAGTGTTGGTCACCGGGCGAGAACACAACTCGAATCTCTTGCCCTGGTTGCGTTTGCAAAACCTGGGTCTAGTCAAGGTCGAACACACGACCGCCAATTTCGAGGATGTATTCGACCTGGAGGAATTCGAGAGCCATTTTAAAAACAACCGGGTTCGTCTGGTGAGTATGGCGTGGACATCGAACGTCACCGGCACCACGTTCCCCGCCAAAGATGTCATCGCCATTGCTCATCGCTACGGCGCGCGCGTGTTGCTCGATGGCGCGCAGACGGTTCCGCATCAAGCGGTGGATGTGCGCGACCTGGATGTGGATTTCCTGGCTTTTTCACTGCATAAAATGTGCGGACCGCGTGGTGTGGGTGTGCTCTACGCTAAAAGCGAATTGCTGGGACGTGATGGGCAAATCGGGAACGATGTTATCGAACCCACTATCTTGGGCGGCGGCACGGTCGAGGACACGACTTTTGATTCCTACCGGCTGTTGCGCGCACCCGATCGGTTCGAAGCGGGGATTCAAAATTATGCTGGTCTGATTGCTTCGGGCGTCGCGGTGGAATACTTGCGCCAAATCGGCATGGAACGCATCACCGCCCACGAAGCCGAGTTGAATCGCTACCTGACCGATGCTTTGCGCAATCGTTACGACGACCTGGGCTGGTTCAACATCCTGGGACCCCGCGAGACAAACCAACGGGGTGGCATTCTCACATTTGTTGTGCAGAGACCTAATGCGGTGGGCATTGCCACTGAGCTAGACGCCAAGCGTAATATCATGATTCGGGATGGCGTGTTTTGTGCTCACGCGTATTTCAATGAACAGTTTGGTTTGAACTGGATGCATCCCACATCGTACCGCGAACACCGGATGATCTATCGCTTGTCCTTTTACCTTTACAATACGTTCGCCGAATGTGATATTTTTTTGGAAACGCTCGATGAGATTTTCAAAGAGCGGAGTTACATAGACTAGGCAAGTGGATGGACGAGGCAGTGATCAAGTACTATCGCCGTTTGTTGCGCGAAGAGTTTCCCAATGCCGGCGCATTAGCCCAAGCCACCGTTTTCGTCGAAGCGGTGGGCGGACGGTTGATTCATTGCGGCAATACCGGCAATTACATGCAGTTGTATTTCAAGGTGGACGACGACCGTATTACAACGATCAAATATCTGTGCGCCTGTGAACCGGTGGCGAATGTCGCGGTCGAAATTTTGTGCAACCTGGTCAAGGGCAAAACCTTGGATGAGGCGGCATCGTTAACCGAGGAACCGTTTTATCAGTTCCTGGGAACGCGCGATGAAAAACTGCGCGTCAAAGTTGCCGGGTTGATCCAATTACTGAACGAAGGCATCGCCCAATATCGCAACCCGCATGACGCGCCGAGCCGTGAGCCAAAAAATAAAATCAGTTGGGATGGCAACTTGTCCCGGTGATTTCGATCACCCGCATCATTTGACCAATCAGAACGCAGAAATAAATACAATTCAAGGAGGAATCAATGGCTGATGAAACTTTTACGCTCGTTGAAGCGGCGAAAAAAATTATCAACGACCGCCGCAGTATTCGAGACTACACCCCGGAACCGGTCTCGGACGCCGACCTGGATTTGATTTTGGAAATGGGTCGCCAAGCGCCGTCCGGTGAAGACGCGCAACCCTGGCGATTCATCATCGTCAAAGACGCGGACGCGCGCAAGAAATTGGGCGCGATTGCCGGCGGCGGTAGCGGTCGCCGTTTCACCGCCGAGTTCGTCACCGAAAAAATGCAAGAACGTTTCGCCAACTTGAAAGACGAAGCCAAGAAAAAAGCGGCGTTTGAAAAACTGACTTCGGGCACGGTGTCCATGTTCTTGGCAGAAGCGCCCGTGAACATTGTCGTCTGCGGCAAAAAAGCCGTGTGGGACATGCCGTTCGACACCTCGGCGGCTATCGAAAACATGTTGCTGATGATCGCGGCGCTCGGCTTGGGCGCATGCTGGGTCATCGCGCCATGCATTGACATTCGCGATGAAGAGCGCGTCAAAGCATTGTTCGATATGCCCGAAGGGTACAAAGCGGTGAGCATTCTTGGCGTTGGTCATCCGATGCGCCCGCATCGCCCGCGCCCGCGCCTGCCCATCAGCGAATTGGTGTTCAAGGAAAAATTTGGCGCGCCGTACTATAACAAACCCGAAGAGGTGAAATGATGAGCGACAACACCATTTCCAAAGAATATGCCAATAATTTAATGTACGATTTGCAAAAATCGTTTTGGGACGAACGCGGCTTGGGCGCGAAATTCCGCACGGTCTCCGTCGGGCGCGAACATTTCAAATCATCCGTTCTGCCGCTCATCCAATCGAACGAAATCGCCGAGTTCATTCGCGCGATTGAGCAAGCGTTGCAAGCCGAAGGTATCGTCGCCAAGATTGATTGCACGGAAGAGGGTCGCCTTTTGCGCGTCAAGGTGCAAGGGTGCATTCATCGCGTCGTCGAAGAGCGCTTGGGCAAAGACGGCATTCCGCCGTTAACGTGTGTGCCCGCGAATCTCATTGCGTACGCCATCGAAGAAAAACTCAATCGCCCCGTCGAACTTGCCGAAATCAAAGTGGACGCCGACGGTTGCAATTTGATGCTCGTGGTCTTTGATCAACGACCCGTGTTGAAATAGGAGGCGTCCGTGTCTAAACTTGCAACGCTGACCGAAGCGGTTGCTTCCATTTCATCGGGTTCGCATATTTCGCTGTCGGGCTTTGCCATCACGCGATGCAACATGGCGTTCGCCCGCGAAGCGATTCGCCAGGGTCTCAAGCATTTGACGATCTCGCACTGCGTCGGCGCGATGGATGGCGATTTGCTCGTCGGCGCGGGGTGTGCCGACCGGCTCATCTATGGCGGCGGCTCGCTCGATAAATTCGGACGCTTGGCGTGTGTGAATCGCGGCATCGAAAACGGTACGCTTATCGCCGAAGAGTTCAGCAGTTTGTCAGTCGCGTTTCGTTATCTCGCCGGTTCGCTCGGCTTGCCGTTCATTCCGATTCGCTCGCTCAAGGGTTCGGATTTATACAACCGCTTAAAAGAACAAGACGCATCGCAAATCGCCATGATTGATGATCCGTTCACCGGCGAAAAATGGTTAGCGCTCAAACCGCTTGTGCCCGATGTGGCGGTTGTCCAAGTGCAACAAGCGGACGAGGAAGGCAACGCGATCATCCTGGGTCCACGCTGGGATAATGCCGAGCAAGCCAAAGCGGCGAAGCGGACGATCGTGATCGCCGAAGAACTTGTTTCGACCGACATGATCCGTCGCAACGCCGAGCAGGTTTCACTCCCTGGCTTGTTGGTTTCACACGTCGTGCAACTGCCTTTCTCGGCGCATCCGTGTTCGGTGTATCGCGCGTACGATTACGACGCCGAAGAAATCGAACGCTATGTCGAAGGTACGAACACGCCGGAAACGCTCAAGGCGTACTTGGAGCGCACGGTGTACGGCGTCAAGGATCATTGGGAATATCTCGAACGCATGGGCGGCATGAAACGTTTGAACGCTTTGCGCGCCGATGCGATCCTGGGATATTGATGAGGAACAATATGGGGCTTGAATATTCGCACAATGAATTGATGGCAGTGGCAGGCGCGCGTGAATTACAAGACAAGCAAATCGTCGCGGTGGGCTTGGGCTTGCCGATTGTGGCGTCGTTTCTGGCGAAGAAAAC
>CAIKBD010000244.1 GCA_903825565.1 uncultured Anaerolineales bacterium
CCAAGTGACGCGTGTCCAAGCCCAGCAAGATGTTGAGACGTTTCTACACCGGCTCGCCGATGCGAATGTGCTCGTGTTTCAGGAACGCCCCACATGTCCCAGTCCCGAACCCATTTAAGCCAACCCGCTACCAATCCCCTTGCGCGTTTGTTTGCGGACACCCAACGCCAGCACCGGCTATTCAGCGTGCACTGGGAACTGACGCATCGGTGTCCCACGCGTTGTGCGCATTGTTATCTGGATGTGTTGCCGCAAGGCGCGTCCGCGCCCGATGAACTGACGACGCCAGAGTGCGTGCGTGTGCTCGACGAGTTGGCGGACTTGGGCGCGCTCAACCTTGCCTTTTCCGGCGGCGAAATTCTCGTGCGCCGCGATTTCTTCGAGATCGCGGCGCACGCGCGTGTACGCCGTTTCTTGTTGCGGCTGTTTACGAACGGCTTGCTCGTGACGCCGACCAACGCGCCGCGCATCGCCGCGTTGCACCCTTACGCCGTCGAAATCAGCGTGTATGGCGCAAACGCCGCGACGCACGAACAGATCACCGGCGGCGCGGGCACATTCGAACTGACGGTGCGCGCGTTCCGGCTGTTGCGCGACTGCGGCGTGCGCACGGTGCTCAAAACGCCCTTGATGCGCGAGAACATTTCGGAATTTTCAGCGTTGCAGGAACTGGCGAACGAACTCGGCGCGAGCTTTCGCTTCGATCTCACGCTCACGCCGAAAAACAGCGGCGCGTTGACGCCGCTGGCGCATTGTCTGGGCTATGCCGATTTGGTGCGGTTCTTTCGCGCGGCGCTCGATCCCACGCATTTGACCGAGCGGGTGTGCCAGACGGACGAGCCGATTTGCAATATCGGCGGCAACGCGCTCGTGATCGATCCGCGCGGCGAGGTGTTTCCCTGCGTGCAAACGCGGATCGTGCTGGGCAATGTGCGCGCGCAAACACTGGCGACGATTTGGAACACTTCTCCGTTGTGGGGCAAATTGCGCGCTTTGACATTTGAACAATTACCCTTGTGCGGCGTGTGCACGCTGAAGCAATTGTGTTTGCGCTGTCACGGGTTGGCGCTACTCGAAGCCGGCAGTTTGTCTGCGCCCGCGCCGGCGAACTGCGTCGAAGCGTTGGCGCGGCGGCAGGTTTTGATCGAGAAAAAAATAGTGTCGCCCGATTACCCCATCCCCTTGCATTTGCGCGTACTGGCGGCGAACGTCGCCGGCGGCGCGTTGGTGTGATTTTCCTCGGAGGTAGCGCATGAAGACGACCTATGTGCGCCTGTGCACCGTGTCTACGGTGTTGGCGTGCGTCGCGGTGTGCCTGTTTGCGGCGGAATCCGTTTGGGCAGGCAGTTGCACGTGGACAGGCGCGACGAGTACGATCTGGAGCGTGGGCGGCAACTGGGGGAGCGGTTGCACCGGCGCGGGCGGCGCGCCGAGCGCGACTGACACCGTGACGATTCCGAGCGGGGTGACAAACCAACCGGTGATCACCAACGCCGTTACCAGCGCGGGCATCGCCATCAACTCCGGCGCAACGCTGACGTTTGGCGACGGCGGAACGCTGACGCTCACCGGCGATTTGACGAACAACGGCACGCTGACGTACGCGGGCACGGGCGGCGACATGACGTTCAACGGAACGACGACGTTCAGCGGCACGGGCA
Source organism: uncultured Anaerolineales bacterium (assembly GCA_903825565.1). Classification (GTDB taxonomy): domain Bacteria; phylum Chloroflexota; class Anaerolineae; order UBA4142; family UBA4142; genus CAIKBD01. Next base: position 1,662 of record CAIKBD010000244.1, read on the forward strand.
GTTGGACGATCCGTAAAGCGGTAATCAACAACGGCAAAACCGTCAATGCCGGCGGCACCGTGCTGACGCTGGCAGGCACGTTTGATATTGATGGAACGTTTAATGGCGATACCAGCGTTGTCACGTTTACGCTGGCGTCTGCCAGCGGTGGCACGGTGGGCGGCAACGGCGCGGCAAATTTTTACCACTTGGCGTTGGATGCGTCGAGTAAAACTTTGGACATCAGTACTGGCAAAACGATTTCCGTGACCGGCAATTTGACCAAAACCGCCGGTTCCTTTGGATGCGGCGGCGGTACGTGCACGCTGAAATTTGCCGGCATCGGCACGAGCGTGATTTCGTCGGTGGACAGTCACCCCTGGAACATTACAATCAACGCCGGCAAAATTGTCACGACGAGTTCGACGTTTAGCGTCAAGGGTAACTTGACCAACAACGGTACGTTCACGCAGACCGCCGGCACGCTCACCTTGAATGGCGGTGCGGCGCAAACACTGGGTGGTTCCGGCTCGACGGTGTTTAACAACTTGACGATCAACAACACCAACGGCGTCACGCTGACGCAAAACGCCACCGTCGCCGGCACGCTCGCGCTCACCAACGGCAGTCTCGACACCGGCGCGTACACGCTCACGTTGAGCAACACGACGACGAGCGTCACGGCGAGTGGCGGCGGCGATGTGATCGGCAATGTTAAACGCACCAGCGGCGGCTTGACGACTGGCAGTTACCTTGCGTTCAATCATCCTTACGTTGCAATCAACTTTGCCAGCGGCACCGTGCCCAGCGACGTGACGATCTCGCTCACCAAGACTGCGCCGCCGACGAGCGAACTCGCGTGCGCGGTTGCCCGGCAATACACGATCTCGGCGAACGGCGGCGCATACACGGCGACCTTGCGTTTGCGCTACGCCGCCGCGCCCGCGTGCGCGAGCGAGAGCCGGCTGAAATTATGGAAAAAAGTGAGCGGGCGATGGCAGGGGCAGGGTGGCACAGCCAACACCACCGACAAGTACGTGCAACTGGATGATGTCACGTCGTTCTCGGACTGGGCGATTGCGGATAGCGGCTCGCCCACCGCCGTCACCCTCGCCGATTTTTCGGCAAGCCCGGATGAGACCCTGTTCAACGTGCTCAATGTGGTGGCGATGTTGTTTGTGCTGGGCGCGATCATTTGGCTCGCGCGCCAACATTCTCGTGAGGCGAGGTGACGCCGTGAACGAACACACTTTAACCGACACGCCCAAACCGGACGCGAACCCCGCGCCGCGCAAACCGTACAGCCCCCCGGCGATTGTTTACTCTGCGCCGCTCGAAGTGATGGCGGCGGTGTGCAATCCCAACGTCGGCGGCAAAAGTTTGCCCTGCGCGGATCCGGCGAACAAATCTACAAACCCGTGTTACTACGGCTTTCAGCACAGCTAACCGCGCGCGGGCGAAAATCAGGATGGCACGCGTGGCTCACGCTCGGCGCGCTCGCCATCGCGCTGGGCGCGTTCGGCGCGCCCGCGCGCATCGTCGTTGCGTGGACAACCGCCAGCGAAATCGAAACGGTCGGCTTTAACGTATATCGCAGTGACGCCGTTGCTGGCGCGTACACGAAACTCAACGCCGAACTCATTTACGGCGCGCGCGATCCGTTGCGCGGCGACGCGTACCGCTACGCCGACGACACGATTACGCCCGGCAAAACGTACTATTACAAACTCGAAGAAATCGAGCGGAGCGGCGTAGCCACCCAGCACGGTCCCGTCGTCGCCGTTGCGCCGCCGCGAGACCTCGCGCTGTGGCTCGGCGTGGGCGCGACGCTTTTACTCGGCGGGTTTGCCGTGCGCCAGCGATGCAACCGGTGAGCCAATCCCGGCGCGCTCCAAATATTTCCGGCTTTAGAAACCTGGGTGTGATTCTGATCGTCGGCGTGTGTGTGCTGGCTTTCGGCGCGTCGGTGCGCGCGCAAACGCCAAGCCCGGTGCGCGTGCTCCAGTCCGACGCGACGCGGATCGTTTTGGAATTGGAACTGGGCGACTATGCGGCGCGCGAACAACGGGCGGGCGGCGCGGTTTACGCGGCGGTGACGATTGCCGGCTTGGGCAACACGCACGCGCCGGGCGAACCGCAACTGCCGGTGGCAAGCGCGCTCATCGCCATTCCGCCCGGTGCGCAACCCACGCTACACATTCGCGCGCTGGAAACGCGGCGCGCCGCGCTCGCGTCGCCGCCGCTCGTCGCGCCGACCATGCGCGTGGAGGCGCACCCGGCGCAACCGCTCGCGCAACCCGCCGGGTACACGTTTGCGCCCGAGCCGGCGATTTACACCGCGAACCAATTTTATCCGGCGCAAGCCGCGCGGCTCGCGGCGCAAGGCAACTGGCGCAGTCAACGGTTGGTCGCCGTCGAGTTTGCGCCCATCCAAGTCAACCCGGTCACGCGCGAATTGCTGTTCCACCGGCGTGTGCGCGTCGAGATCGCGCTGAGTTACCCGCGCGGCGCGGCGGCATCCCCCCAGGTTGGCGCGGTGAACGAGGGCGCGTTTGAAAGTGTGTTGCAAGCGGCGGTGCTCAATTACGCCGCCGCGAAAAATTGGCGCACGCAAATTGTCGTGCCGCGCGCGCCGCGCAGTTCGCTTGCGCTGACCGGCGCGCGGTACCGGGTCACGCTCGACGCCGACGGCATCTACCGCATCACCTGCGCGCAGTTGGCGAGCGCGGGCATCGTGCCGGGATCGTTCGATCCCAGCACGCTCCAAATTTTCCGGCAGGCGAACGAACTTGCGCTTGACGTCGCCGGCAATACCTGGGCAACGTGCGACGCGGGCGACTATGTCGAATTTTTCGGACAAGCGGCGAACAGCAAGTACACGCGCACGAATGTTTACTGGCTGACGTATGGCGCGGCGGCGGGCAAACGGATGGCGCACCGCGATGGGAGCGGCGCGGGCGAAACCCCGGCGACGTTCACCGCGTCGTTGCACCTCGAACAGAATGTGCTCTATCAGTCGGCGTCGCCGCGCGTCGAAGAGTTCGAGCATTGGTTTTGGAATTACGTGAGCGCGGCGTATGGTGTGCCCGCGCGCGAGTACGCGTTCGAGCTCGACGCGCTTGCCGCCGGCGACACGGCGACGTTGCAATTCGATCTGGTCGGTTACACCGCCGGCGCGCATCACACGCAGATTGCGCTCAACGGCAACCTGCTTGCGGATGTGCGCTGGAGCGGCGCGGTGGAGCATCGTGCGACGGTGGCTTTTCCGCACGCGTATCTTTCGCTCGGCGCGAACACGATCCGCGTGACCGATCCCGGCGATGCGGATGTCGGCGACGCGGTCTTTGTCGATTATTTCGATCTGAATTATGCGCGCCCATTCACCGCGCGCGACGACGCGTTGCGTTTTGCGCCGGGCGCGCCGGGCGCGTGGCGGTACGCCATCGCCGGGTTTTCGTCGCCCAGCATCGCGGCGTTCGACATCACCGATCCGCTCAATGTCGCGCGGATCGTCAACCCGCTGATCACCCAGCCCGCCGCGCCGCACACGCTCTACTTTGCCGATGCGAACGCCGCGCCGCGCGAGTATCTCGCGTTGACGGACGCGCAACGCCGCGCGCCGCTGGCGATCACGCGCGTCACGTCGGCAAACTTGGCGAGCGCGAGCAACGGCGCGGATTACATTCTCATCGCGCCCGGCGCGTTCATCGCCGCGGCGCAACCGCTGGCGAATTTTCGCGCGACGCAAAATCTGCGCGTCAAGGTCGTAGCCGCGCAAGATGTGTACGACGAATTTAGCGACGGCATGTTCGATCCTGCCGCGCTCCGCAATTTTCTCGCGTACGCGTACGCGCACTGGCAGACGCCGGCGCCGGCGTTCGTTCTGCTCGTCGGCGACGGCAGTTACGATTTCAAGAATTATTCCGGCGCGAACGAGCCGAACTGGCTCCCGCCGAACTTGCGGCTCGTTGATCCCTGGCTTGGCGAAACGGCGAGCGACAATCGTTTCGTCGCGTTTCAAGACGCCGCGAACAATCCCTTGCCGTTCCTCGCCATCGGGCGATTGCCGGCGCAAAGCGCGGCGGACGTGACCGCGATGGTCAACAAAATTTTGGCGTACGAGCAAAATCCGCCGGCGGGCAATTGGCGCGCGCGGCTCGCGTTCGTCGCGGACGCGGCGTACCAGGCGGACGGCACGCCGGACGCGGCGGGAAATTTTTGGAGCGAGTCCGACCGAATCGCCGGCGATCCGCGTTATGTGCCCGCCGGGTTTAGTGCGGAGCGCATCTATTTCAATCCGTGCGCCGCGTGCGCGTTGCCGTACCCCAGTTACGCGACCGCGGCGGCGGCGAATCGCGCGCTTGTCGCCGCGCTCAACGACGGGCGGCTCATCGTCAACTACAGCGGGCACGGCGCGCCGACGGTGTGGAGTTTTGATCGGCAGACCGGCGATTCGCTGTTGACGGTGGATGCCGTGAAC
>CAIKBD010000245.1 GCA_903825565.1 uncultured Anaerolineales bacterium
GTCTTTGCTGTCTGAACCTTGCGCCGGAATTATATCACGATCTTGCCCGCAAGTTTCTGATGGCTAACATTCCGCAAAGCGGTATGTATTCTCGAAGTGACAGTCAGCCGACTTTGCACACGCCGTGCCGGAAATGCGCCCGGCATTGACAGTACTGCGCCACTTGTGTACAATCGCGCGCGTGTAACTTTTCGACCAGCCATGAATCTAAACGAATGACATGAGAATTTTTTTACGAATATTTTGGAGGTGAGCGATGCAATTGCAAGACAAATTGGCAACGTTAATTCCCGAATGGCGCGAGCGCGTCAAGAAATTGACGAAGGATCACGGCAAAGCCAAAGTGGGCGAGATCACGATTGATCAAATCTACGGCGGTATGCGCGACATTGAGGGTTTGGTAACCGATATTTCGTACGTTGACCCAATGGCGGGGATTCGCTTTCGCGGCTTTGCCATTCCCGAAGTGCTAGCCAAGTTGCCCAAGATCGAAGGCGCGAACGTGCCGGCGGTGGGCGGGTTGTATTATTTGCTCCTAACGGGCCAAGTGCCCACGCGCGAAGAAGCGTTGGGCGTCGAAGCCGAATGGCGCGCTCGCGCGCGCGTGCCGCAACACGTGTTCAATGTGTTAAACGCGATGCCGACCGACACGCACCCGATGACGTTGCTTTCGACGGCGGTGCTCGCATTACAACCGGAATCCCAGTTTGCCAAGCGGTACAGCGCGGGGATGAAAAAAGACGAGTATTGGATTCCCATGCTCGAAGACAGTCTGAGTTTGATCGCCAAGTTGCCGGAGATCGCCGCGTACATTTATTGCATCAAGTTCCAAAAGTGCGAAGTCTACGTGCCCGATCCGAATCTCGATTGGGGCGGCAACTTTGCGCGCATGATGGGCGTTGCCAGCAAAGAGTACCAAGACCTTTCCCGCTTGTATTTCATTTTGCATTCGGATCACGAATCCGGTAATGTGAGCGCGCACGCGGTGCACCTCGTCGGTTCCGCCTTGTCCGACATTTATTACGCGTTCTCCGCTGGCTTGAATGGGCTTGCCGGTCCGTTGCACGGCTTGGCGAATCAAGAGTGCTTGAGCTGGTTGCTGAGCGTGTACAACAAATTTGGCGGCGTGCCGAGCAAAGAGCAACTGGTGCAGTACACCAACGAAACGTTGGCGGCGGGCAAGGTGATTCCCGGCTATGGGCATGCCGTTTTGCGCACACCCGATCCGCGTTTCATCGCGCAGTATGACTTTGGCAATAAATATTTTCCGCAAGACGATTTGTTCCGCTTGGCGAGTTTGGTGTACGAAGTGATGCCGGACATTTTGAAAGCGACCGGCAAAATCAAGAACCCATGGCCCAACGTGGATGCGATCAGCGGCACGTTGCAATATCATTACGGCGTGCGTGAGTTTGATTTCTACACCGTTCTGTTTGGTGTGGGGCGTGCGCTGGGCGTCACGGCAAACGCGGTGTGGGCACGCGCGCTCGGGCAACCGATTGAGCGACCCAAATCGCTGACGACGGCGATGCTCGAAGAAATTGCGGCGCAGGTCTAAATTACGGCGATCCGTGGCGAGTGATGCGAATGAGTGTCACTCGCCATACGTTATATGGCGAGTGCGCCAAACTTTAAACTCGTAGTTGGGAGAATTAGATTGAGCGATCAGTATTCGTACGGCGGGCAAGCGGTGATCGAAGGTGTGATGATGCGCGGCAAGCGGTTCGTCGCCTGTGCGGTGCGCGATCCCCAGGGTAATATTATCACGACGACCGAGCCGATCTCGCCGACCATTTATAACAGCCGCATTTCCAAGATTCCCTTCCTACGCGCGATGACAATGTTGTGGGATACACTCGTGCTTGGCACGAAAATGCTGATGTACTCGGCGAATATTGCGGTGGACGAGGAACCGAAAAAACCGGCGATAGCGCCGAGTGATGCAGTGCCCCAGCCGGTCGTCGAAAAGAAAGAGCCGCCCGCCGCGATTCCAACGGCGGTGGCGTTCGGGACGGTGGCGGTTTCGCTCGCGTTTGGGATTGGCTTGTTTTTCGTGTTGCCGCTTGCGCTCGTTAGTTTCGTAGACCCTTGGCTCAAGAATTCGCTGGCGAACGCGGATGCTGTGTCGCTGGCGAGCAACATCGTCGAGGGTTTGATCCGGCTGATCATTTTCCTGCTGTACATTTATCTGATCGGGTTACTGCCGGATATTCGCCGGGTGTTTCAGTATCACGGCGCGGAACACAAGACAATTGCGGCGGACGAAGCCGGCGCGCCGCTCACGCCCGAATCCATTCGGCGGTACAGCAAAGCGCACCCGCGGTGTGGTACCGGTTTTTTGCTCGTCGTCGTCGTCGTTTCGATTTTTGTGTTCGCGCTTTTTGGTCAGCCGCCGATGCTCGTCCGCATCTTGTCGCGCGTCGTGCTCGTGCCGGTCGTCGCGGCGTTGAGTTACGAGTTGATCAAGTTCAGCGCGGCGCATCAAAAAAATCCGCTGTTGCAGTACCTCGTCATTCGACCGTCGTTGGCGTTGCAAGCATTTACCACGCGGGAGCCGGATGACAAGATGATCGAAGTGGCGGTCGTCGCGTTGCAAAAAATGAAAGCGGCGGAAGCCGCGTAACTTCATTGACAATTCGGCGTGGGCAGACTATAATGACCGCGAAAATTTTCGCGGATGAAATTTGAACATGCGATTAACCCGTTGGAATAAAGAGACAACGCCGTCTCTCGAGGCACTGCGAAGCGCCCTGACGGGGGAAGGGCTAGTCGTTTCCGAGTGGACGGATCCGGCGGGCACGGTGTATCCCGTGCACACGCACGAGTACCCCGAAGTCCGGATCGTCGTGCACGGGCAACTGCGAATCGGGTTGCCGGAAACGGGCGAAGAGTTTACGCTGACCCCCGGGGATCGTTTGGATTTGCCGGCAGACACGCCGCACTGGGCAGATGTGATGGGACCCGGCGCGGTGGTGTACCTCTCGGCGACCAAGTCCGTTCCCATGAATTCGAAAAAGTAAATGACGAACGGCGGCACGCTGAACGCGCTGTTCGTTTTTTCTGTAATCGTCAAAAGTGACGCCCAGAGTTTGGGCGGGCGCGCGGTTTGTCTATGGCAGGCGAACTGCAAGTTCCCAAAGCGTATGGATCAAGTGAGTCATTAAATTTTCTGGCAGGAGAGAAAAACAATGCGAAAGAAAATTGCGGTAATCGGCGCGGGTAAAGTCGGCTCGACGACGGCGCAACGCATGGCGGAACGCAATTACGCGGACGTGGTGCTCGCGGACGTGGTTGAATTTGTCGCGGAAGGCGTCGCGCTGGATCTGCTCGAAGCGGGTCCCGTGGTCGGCTATGATGCGAACGTCACCGGCATTACGGTGAAGGACGGCGTCGGCTATGAAAAAATCGCGAACGCTGATATTGTGGTGATGACGGCAGGGATTGCGCGCAAGCCCGGCATGAGCCGCGACGATCTGATCCTCACGAATCAAAAAATCGTCGGCGGGTGGGCGGAGCAAATCGCCAAGCACGCGCCGAACGCCATCGTGATCGTCGTGACCAATCCGGTGGACGCGATGACGCAGTTGATGTGGCACGTGACCCAGTTCCCCAAGCATCGCGTCATTGGGCAAGCCGGCGTGCTCGACAGCGCGCGTTTTCGCACGTTCGTTGCACTGGAACTCGGCGTGTCGGTGCAAAACGTGGACGCGTATGTGCTCGGCGCGCACGGCGATCAAATGGTGCCGTTGCCGCGTTACACCACCGTCGCCGGCGTGCCGGTCACCGAATTGCTACCGCAAGAAAAACTGGATGCGCTCGTCAAACGCACGCGCGACGGCGGCGCGGAAATCGTCAACCTGATGAAAACCGGCTCGGCGTACTATGCGCCCAGCGCATCTGTCGCCGAAATGGTGGACGCGATTTTGTTCGACAAGAAAAAGATCTTGCCGTGCATCGCGTACCTCGAAGGCGAGTACGGCATCCAGGGCGTTTACGCCGGCGTGCCCGTGCGCTTGGGCACCCAAGGTATCGAAGAGATCGTCAAGTTCAACCTGACGGCGGATGAACTTGCGGCGTTGCAAAAATCCGGCGAAGCGGTGCGCGCGCTGAACAAGGTGATGGGCATTTAGAAATTCGTAATTCGTAATTCGAAATCCGAGTTACGAATTACGAATCCCCGGAGTGTTCGATGGCGTTGAAAACGGCGCAGCCGCGGGCGAAAAGCATCTCGAAAAATTATATCGTGAAAACACCCGGCATCGCGGGTGGGCGTCCGCGCATTGACGGGCATCGCATTCGCGTGCAAGACGTGGCGATTTGGCACGAGTGGCATGGTTGGTCGCCCGACCAAATCGCCAGCGAGTTAGAGTTGACGCTCGCCGAGGTGCACGCGGCGTTGGCGTATTACTACGATCACCTCGAAGAAATTCGACACGACATTCGTCGGGATGAAGAGTTTGTCGAAGAACTAAAACGCAAAACTCCTTCGGTCTTGCAGGAAAAGTTGAAGAAACTCCGTGGCTAGTCCTGTGCGATTTTATTTTGACGAACACATGCCGACTGCAGTTGCGGATGCGCTTCGTCTGCGCGGCATTGATGTTGTGCGTGCACAAGATGTCGGTTTGCGTTGTGCGAGTGACGAGCAACATCTTGCGTTTGCGTTGCGCGAAAAACGTGTGATCGTCACGCGAGATGCTGATTTCTTACGCTTTCATGCGCGCGGCGTTGAACACCCGGGCGTAGCGTACTATCAACCCGGCTCGCGGAGTACAGGCGAGATCATTGCCGCAGTGCTTTTAATTTTCCAAACGCTTGATGCAGACGAGATGCGCGACCGAGTGGAATTTTTGTGACCGCAAAGGAGTATATGACCAACAGTATTGTCGAATCCCATCTCAACAACGGGTTGCTCGTTCTGCTCAAGCCGGTCCGCACTGCGCCGGTGGTTACATTCTGGGTATGGTATCGCGTCGGTTCGCGCAACGAAACGCCGGGCATCACCGGCGTTTCGCACTGGTGCGAGCACATGATGTTCAAAGGCACGCCCGCGCTGGGCAAGGGCGAGATTATGCACTTGATCAATCGCAACGGTGGTGTGGACAATGCGTTTACTTCGCAGGATTTCACCGCGTACTTTGAAACCTTGCCGAGCGATCGCATTGACCTGGCGTTGCAGATCGAAGCCGACCGCATGATCAACGCCACATTCGATCCGACCGAAGTGGCGAGCGAGCGCACTGTGATCATTTCCGAACGCGAAGGCGCGGAGAACGAACCGCACTTTTGGCTGGCGGAAGAAGTGCAGGCGCTTGCGTTCAAGGTGCATCCGTACCATCACGATACCATCGGTTGGAAAACCGATCTGCAAACGATGACGCGCGACGATTTGTATCGGCATTACAAGACGTATTATGCGCCGAACAACGCGATCATCGTCGCCGCCGGCGATTTCGATGCCGACGAGATGCTCGCCAAGATCGAAAAAACATTCGGCGCGATTCCGCGCGGCGCAGAGATTCCGCCGGTGCGGAGCGTCGAGCCGCCCCA
>CAIKBD010000246.1 GCA_903825565.1 uncultured Anaerolineales bacterium
GTACTTGGAGCGCACGGTGTACGGCGTCAAGGATCATTGGGAATATCTCGAACGCATGGGCGGCATGAAACGCTTGAATGCTCTGCGCGCCGATTCGATCCTGGGATATTGATGAGGAAACCATGAGTCTAGAGTATTCACACAATGAATTGATGGCAGTGGCGGGCGCGCGTGAATTGCAAGACAAGCAAATCGTCGCGGTGGGCTTGGGCTTGCCGATTGTGGCGTCGTTTCTGGCGAAGAAAACGCACGCGCCGAACATGACCATGTTGTTCGAGTTGGGCGTGATTGACGCGGAGCCTTGCGAGACCGGCGTCGGGCTGGCTGATCCGCGCGCATGGTATCGCGCCAAAGTGTTGAGTAGTTTCGTGGACATTCTGGGCACGGTGCTCCATCGCGGGCGCGTGGATGTCGGTTTCCTCGGCGGGCTGGAGATTGACCAGTACGGCAATCTCAACACGACGTTGGTCGGCGACCCGCGCGGAAAATTTCGGCACATGATCGGGAGCGGCGGCGCGAACGATATTGCATCGTGCGCGAGCAAGACCGTCATCATCATGCGCCACGAAGCGCGCAAGTTGCGCGAAACGATTTCGTTCATCACCAGCCCGGGGTACATCACGGGCGGCGATGCGCGCACGCAAGCCGGGTTGCAGGGCGGACCCAGCCGCGTGATTACCGATAAAGCGATTTTGGGTTTCGACCCCGCATCCAAAAAAATGAGCATCGTCTCGATCCATCCGGGGAATACGTTGGACGATGTGGTTGCGAACATGGGATTCAAACCACAAATCCCAGCGGCGGTGCCATTCACCGAACCGCCGACAGCGGAACAATTGCGCTTGATCCGCGAGGTGATTGATCCGCAACGCGTGTATGTGGGATAACTTGCCGCTGGTTGTTATTTCGATGAGCGAGGCGATAAAAAAATCTTGATGGCTAAAACGAGATTTCTCGCTCCGCTCGAAATGACAAACCAAACGGTTGCAAATAGAGGAGGGCGTGATGCCGTACGTAGTGACAGCCGAATGTATCGCGTGTGGGGCGTGTGTCTCGGGTTGCGAGAATGACGCGATCACGGAAGGCGAAACGCAATCGCATATCAATGTTCAACTGTGCATCGAGTGTAGCACGTGCGAACAGAACTGCCCGGTGCAAGCGATTGTGTTTATGGAAGAAGCGGAATATGCGGAATATCTCGCCGAGCACCCTGAGGTGAAACCGCAAGCGGTAAACAAATCTGCGCCGGAAACCTAGCGCGTTCACGGACTTAATTTCGCGGCGGCGTTTTCTACCGATGAGAAACCTCGGATGGCGGTGCCAAATTTCGAGTCGCTCCCAGCGACAAAGCCTTGAGCTAAAATAAATTGCCATCGCGCACCGAATTGTATCGCAAGTGTCTGAATCCAAACTCGAATTCTCAATGTGGAGGATAAATGCCATTGCTAAAAATCGAAGGGCTCTGCAAGTCCTTCGGCGGTTTGAAAGCAGTTAACGATGTCAGTTTCGATGTTGCTGAGGGCGAAATTGTCGGACTGATCGGCCCGAATGGTTCCGGCAAAACGACGCTCTTGAATTTGCTCACGGGATTTTTGAAACCTGATGCGGGTTTGATTACCTTTCAAGGTCAAAACATCACCGGGTACGCGCGCAGTAACATATGTCCAACTGGAATCGCCCGCACGTTTCAGTTGGTCAAACCGTTTCTGGGTTTCACCGCGCTCCAAAATGTCATGGTCGGCCGCGTCTTTGGTCGCGAGTCCACGCAAGACCTCAAACGCGCGGCGGAAGAATCGAAGGCAAGTCTCGAGCGTGTGGGTTTGGTGGACAAGGCAAATATGCTTGCCAAAGACCTCACCTTGATGCAACGCAAACGCCTGGAATTGGCGCGCGCACTTGCCGCAAAACCTCAACTCCTGCTCCTCGACGAACTCATGGCTGGGCTGAACGTGAGCGAAGCGGATGAAGTCTGTAATCTGATTCTCAACATCCGCGATTCCAAAATCACCATTTTGATCATCGAACATATTGTCAAGGCGATTACCACCCTGTCGGATCGCGTGGTTGTGTTGAACATGGGCACCAAGATCGCCGAGGGCGCGCCGATGGAAATCATCCACAATCCCCAGGTGATTGATGTGTATCTAGGGAGGGCACGTGCTTAAACTCGACACGATCAACGCATTTTATGCCGACCTCCAAGCCTTGTGGGGTATTTCGTTTGAAGTGAACGCTGGCGAATTGGTTGCGCTCGTGGGACCCAATGGCGCAGGCAAAACGACGACTTTGCGGATCATCAGCGGCTTGCTCAAACCCCAATCGGGCACCGTCACGTTTGATGGTAAAACGTTGAATACCGAACCCGCGCACAAGATCGTGGAGCTGGGGCTGTGCCAAGTTCTCGAAGGCGGCAAAGTATTTACCGGTATGAGCGTGCTCGAAAATTTGGAATTGGGCGCATTCGTGCCTCAGGCGCGGCAGGTCAAAAACCAAACCCTCAAGCATGTATACGAAATCTTTCCGCGCTTGGCGGAACGCAAAAACCAACGGGCTGGGACGTTGAGCGGCGGAGAACGCCAGATGCTGGCGATTGGTCGCGCGCTCATGTCGAAACCCAAACTGTTGATGCTGGATGAACCTTCGTTTGGTCTCGCACCGATTTTGGTTGATCAGATGTTTCAGATGATCAACGAGATCAACAAGCAAGGCACGACGGTTTTGCTCGTCGAACAGAATGTGCGCGCCAGCATTGATATTGCGCACCGGGCGTACGTCATCGAAAATGGGCGCATTGTCGGGCATGGCAGTGGCGAACAGTTGCTGTCGTTTGAATCCGTGCGGAGCGCCTATTTGGGAGATAGCCATGCTTGAAGCTTTTGCACAAAATCTGGTGTACGGCGTTCTCATCGGCGCGTTGTACGGACTGGCGGCAGTGGGCCTCTCGCTCGTCTTTGGCGTGACCAAATTCCTCAACGTGGCGCACGGCGAGTTTTTGATGGTGGGAGGGTACGCGAGCTTCTGGCTCTTTACGCTGTGGCAGGTCGATCCGTTTGTGTCGTTGCCGGCGGCGATTGTGAGTTTGCTAGTGCTCGGTGCGGTATTTTACCAGGCGCTCTTTTCGCGCATGGTCAAACTGACGGAGGGCGTCAAGATTCAAAACACGCTCCTCATCGGGTTTGGGGTCTCGCTCATTCTCCAGAACCTGGCGCTGAAACTGTGGACGGCGGACACGCGTAGTATCACGACTGCTTATTCGGGGCAGGTCTTTAATTTTCTCGGGATTCGTTTCCCGTTGGTGCGGGTGGCAAGTTTGCTGATCGCGCTGGTGCTGGTCATTGCGTTGCAACTGTTTTTGCGGCGCACGTACACCGGCAAGGCATTGCGCGCCACCGTCGAAAACTGGGAAGCGGCGACGTTGATGGGTATTGATATTCATCGGGTCTATCTCTTGTCGTTTGTGATGGGCGCGGCGCTCGCCGGCGTTGCCGGCGCGTTGGTCGGCGTGGGCTATTCCATCGAACCGGGGATGGGCATGAGTTGGACGCTCAAGAGTCTCGTTGTGATGGTGCTGGGTGGTTTGGGCAGCATCACGGGAACGTTCGTTGGCGGCATCATCCTGGGGCTGACCGAATCGGCAACCGGTTTTATCGCGCTGATGGCGGGTGGTGGTCTTACGTACAAAGAGGTAGTCGGTCTCGTGCTATTCCTCCTCGTTTTGGTTTTTAGACCAGAAGGTTTGTTTGGGAGCAAGGAGGGATAACCCATGAATAAAATCCAAATTACCATCATCGTTATTCTGCTTGCCGCGTTGCTCGCCTTTCCGCAATTCATTACCTCCGAGAGTGTGCTCAATCTTGCCGTGTACGTTTTGCTGTACGTGTCCATCGCTTCGAGTTGGAACGTCCTGGGTGGTTTTGCCGGGCAGACCAACTTGGGGCACGCGGCATTTTTCGGCGTGGGCGCGCTCGTTACGCGCATGTTGTGGTTCGCGGGTTGGAACATTTTTGCGAGTATGGTGATCGGCGCATTGGTTGCGGTGGTCTTGGCGTTGATCATCGGGGTGCCGGCGTTTCGCTTGCGCGGCGTGTACTTTGCCATCGGCACGCTGGCGCTTTCGCAAATCCTCTTGATTACCGTCGGCAACACTTTTTCGACCATCTCCTCGATCCCGACGGAAGACTTGAAAGTGTATTCGCTGGTTCCGCGGTATTACATGTTCTTGGGTGTGGCGTTACTCACTATCGTGACCGCGTATGTTCTGCTCAATTCGCGCTTTGGGCTAGGCATTACGGCAGTCCGCGAAGAGGAAGATGCGGCGGAATCGTTGGGCGTGAGCGCCTTGAAGTACAAAATGTTGGCGTTTGGCATTAGCGCATTTTTCGGCGGCTTGACCGGCGGCGCGTTTGCGTTCTATCACGTCGGCTATTATCCGCAACTGACGTTTGGACCCGAGTGGACGTTTGACTCAATGATGATGGCGTACATCGGCGGGGTAGGCACCATTGTGGGCCCCGTGATCGGCGCGGTGTTCTTTGTCGTTCTGCGCGAATTCCTCGCACTGCGCTTCGCCGAATTTCACCTGATCATTTTTGGGGTCCTGTTCATTCTCGTGGTGCTGTTTCTCCCCGATGGTTTTATGGGCATCTGGGAAAAAATTCGGAAACGCTTGCTACGGCGTTCAAAATAGGATCAAACCAAGTTGTCGCTAAACCGTAGAACGAATAGTTCCCGCTGGCTCGGCGATGACACGGGGAAGGAGGTGTTGCGCGAACGAGATTCAGCAGCCGTTGAACCGACACTGTTAGTCAAGCAACCTTAACGAAGAGGAGGAAAGGACTGTGAACAAGCGTAATTTGAATTGGATCGTGCGAATCGGACTGCTCGTGGCACTCGTCGCGGTAGTTGCCGCGTGTGCCTCGCCGACTCCGGAACCGACCAAAGTGCCACCGACCGCCGCGCCTGCGCCCACGAAAGCGCCGGAACCGACGAAAGCGCCGGTAGCGACTACTGCCCCAACCAAAGCGGCTGAACCGACCAAGGCGCCCGCAGCAACCTCTGCGCCCGCTCCGACAACGGCGGCGGCAAAGCCCGCCCCCGCGTACATCGAAGTCGGCGCGTCCATTCCGCTCACTGGTAAATTTGGTTCGCTCGGACAACAAGTCAAGCCCGGTTACCAATACGCGGTGAACGATATCAATGCGGCGGGCGGAATTTACGTCAAAGAATTCGACAAAAAAATTCCGCTACGCTTGACGGTTTATGATGACGCTTCGGATCCCACCCAAGCGGTGAGCAAGATGGAAACACTCTTCGCCGATCAAAAAGTGGTGGCGTACCTGGGCGGCGCGAGTAGCGACATGCACGTGGCGACGATTCCCATCGCGGAAAAGAACAAGGTTCCGTATCTGGGCGTTTCGTTCGCGCTGAATGCGATTCACCAAAAGGGTTACAAATATCTGTTCTCGCCGTTCCCCAAATCGCCGCAACAAACGGTGGATACGTTCGCCGCGCTCAATCAACTAATTCCTGACGCGTCGCAACGCCCGCTCAAGGTCGCCATCTTTGCGGAAAAGAGCGACTGGGGCGCGGAAGAAGAAGCGTTGTGGAAAGAGAATGCGACGAAAGCCGGCTACACCGTGGTCGTGGACGAACAATACGCAGTAGGCAATCTCGACTTTACCGCGATGATCCTCAAAGCCAAAGCGGCTGGCGCGGAAACGCTTCTTGCGTTGCCCAACCAGCCCAGTGGCGAAGCGTTGATCAAAGGCATGGTGGAAAATGGTTGGACACCCAAGTTTAGTTTGATCATCCGTGCGCCGGAAAACGTTACGTGGAGCACCAACCTCAAAAAGAACGGCGACTATGTCACGATCTTCCCCGGTTGGAACTCGGCGATGAAATTCCCCGGCGTGGATCAACTCAACAAAGCCTATCAAGCCGAATTCAAACGCGACGCTGATTTGCTGACCGGTCCCTCGTACGCGTGCGTGCAAATTCTTGCCAAGGCAATCGAAACCGCAGGCACGTTGGATCGCGATAAAATCCGCGATGCCATTGCCGCTTCAAATACCTCGACGGTCGTCGGCAATGTTACGTTCAATGCGGATGGCACCGGCAAAGTGTTGGATCCCTTGATTCAATGGCAAAATGGCAAGCTCGAAGTCATTTGGCCCCTCGATCACGCAACTGCCAAGATCATGTATCCCGCACCCGCGTTCGACAAACGCTAAGTGAAACCGAGACCCTAAAGGTTTCACCTGCGAAACCTTTAGGGTCTCTCTCTGTCCAACGGGATACTGCGGCAGAGGTTCCGTGAACGACAAAATTGAATGACGAAATGAAAAGGGAGGATTGGTTGACTGACGAAAATGTTTATGTGCCGCTCGAACGGATTCGCGAATTTTCAAATCGAGTGCTCGCACGGATGGGCGTGCCGGAAGCGGACGCGAAAATCACGACCGAGATTCTGTTGCTGTCGGATGTGTGGGGCATTCGCTCGCATGGGATCGCGCATCTGAAATTGTACAACGATCGCATCAAGCACGGGCATCAACGCGCGACGACGAATTATCAAGTTGTGCGCGACATGCCGAGTACGGCAGTGGTGGATGGCGGCAATGGGATGGGGCAGGTCGTGGGCTTTAATGCGATGAAGCTAACGATTGAAAAGGCGCGCCAATCCGGTATCGGCGCGGTTGCCGTTCGCAATTCGAGTCATTATGGCATCGCGGGTTATTACGTCAAAATGGCGGTGGATGAAGGGTTGCTGGGCATGGCGTTCA
>CAIKBD010000247.1 GCA_903825565.1 uncultured Anaerolineales bacterium
TAGACCGCACGTGCGGTCTACCCAGCCCTTGCGTTTGGGCAACTAGAGTAACTCTTCCATTCCTTGCTGGGTCAGTTGGCTCAATCGAATGATTTTCACCTTGTCGATCAAATTCCCTAGCGCATTTGCCGGGGTGTAGAGAATTTCGCGCGCCTTTTTGAAATCCTGATCCTTGACGATCACGTACGCCCGAATGGCGAGATTGGGCGCGGCGGCGAACAAATTGCGGTAACGATCATTGATGGCTTTGTTCGCCGTCTCGACGGTGGTTGCCACTTCAAACACGGCGACAATCGTATAGCCCTGGAGCGCGAGCAGATCAATCTGTTTTACCGTATCGAACACGCTGGGTGGCAACCCAAATTCTGTGCTGTGCGTCATCGGCGTACTGATCGCGCGAAACGCCGATTCTTTGATCTGCTCGGTTTCACCGATGTGCGCGGCGTATCCCCGTATAGTCACGTGGCGCATTAACCGCAGGATGATGGCGTTGTGATCCAACTGGGTGAGCAATACGTCCTCGTCGAACAGAGATTTTTGGACGATATCCGCGCTGGTTTTTTCCTGTTCGACTTGGCGCACGGCTTGGCGGGTGAGATAGTACACTGGGCGTTTCTGGTTTGCCATTTCGCCGCGCTCGGCAATGCGGTTGAGCACGGCGTGAATGGTTTCAATGCCGGGGCGTTGCGAGTTGACGAGTGTGGTGTAAATCAAATTGAGCAAGTCGTCGAGAGTGGCGTACCGATGCTCTTTGAGGTACGCGTAAATAATATCCTGCGTCAATTTCTCCGCCGGGATGAAATCGAATGGCTTGAGCGCGCGGGTTTGCGTGTCAATCTGATCTTCCGTGTACCATGTCTTGCCCTTGCGAATAAAGTGTGAATCGAAGAATGTGCGAAAATCGAAACGCGCAAGCCGGTGCAGCAAATTGCGCTCGTTCAAAAATGGCAACAAGCCCGTCATAAGCAAGTTCTCGTCGCCGCCGCCGTTGTAATCAATCAACTCACGGGTGCGTTCGATCAACGCGGATTCCTCAGCCGGTTCGAGGGTGTCCTTGATTTGTTCCAAATCGGATGAAATGTCCTGCCGTTGAAATGACAAGATAAAATCACCCAGCATGGAGCCAGCGGCGCGTTGGTGGAGTGTGGTCGTGTACTCGGCAATGGGTGGCTGGTACGTCATACCGCGATTGCGATCCACTTCGCGTGGGGGCAGGCGAAAGCCGGCGCGATTCGCGGCGCGATGCAACGCCATCCACACGCCAATGTCGCGGTTGTGAAACGTCATCACCATCCAGCCGTTGGGTTTGAGCACGCGGCGACATTCCTTGAAAATGCGATAGAGCATGTCCTCATAATGCTTGGCGGATTTTTCGGTGGCAAAGCCAGTGTGCCGCGTTTGCACGGCTTCTTGCGCGTTGTCGAAAATTCCTTTCCATTCCAAAAGCTCTTTGAGCCACACGGTCCAAAAGTACGACAGCTCGGCATACTGCACGTTGCCGCCAAATGGCGGATCGGTGATGATCACGTCTACGGCTTGGGGCGGCAGCGGCAAATGGTCTGACGATTGGTTGAGGAGGAGACACGTGGTGGTTTTGAGATCGGCATACTCTTGCGCGAACTCACAATACGATCCGATCTCGCGCATTGAGTATTCCTTGCCTTTGAGCACGGTGCTTTGCCCTGCAGAGAAACGCTGGCGAAACATTTCCCACACATTCATTTCAAAATAGACGTTGGGTAGCCAATAGCCATGGTGCTGCCAGCCATGCCCCGTCGAATTCGTCATGATCGAAGTCCACGCCAGCGTCGCGGAAAACGTGAGGATCATCAGCTCGCGTACCGCGCCCGAAAACTTGCTGGTTGCAATTGCGCGCTTGATCAGCGCATTGCCGAGTAAATTCCGCTGGGTAAACAAATCTCTAAAGTGGGTGATTCCTTTTTGAAATAGCGCATCATCGCGTTGCCGGTCGGCGTCGGGAAATTTTTCGCTGGGAATCCGCAACTTTTCCGCTGCGATCAGCTTGGCGTAATTGCGGGCAATGCGGCGCACTTGTTTTTCGTCAAACGCATCGGCATCTTTTTCGCCAGCTGCGTTGCACTTACCACACGCGAACCGGACGTGTAACAAGCGATCATTCAAACGCTTGGCTTGAATCGGCGCAATCGCGCTTTGACATGCGGGGCATTGGTACACACCCCCGCGCAATTTCTTCGCCTGTTTGAGCACAACCTCGGCTTTGCAGAAATTATTGCCGCACACGACGACATTGCTCCACTCGTACCATTCCGCTATGGCTTTTTCACTGTAGCATTCGGGGCAACGCGTGAAATACAACGCTTCGATCTTTTCGCGCACAGTTTCTTCGATTTGTGCGAACGCCGCGCGCAATTGCGCCACATCTACCGGCGTTACTTCCATCCGGGTGATGAAGGTTGCCATTGGGTTCAAATCTACACCGACGACTTTGCGGCGCGCGCGCAACGCTTCGACGACGGTGACGCCGCCGCCGTGGAACGGATCCAGCACGAGGTCGCCGGGATGGGTATAATGTTTGATGAGATATTCAAACACGTTGTGCGGTCGCCGCGCAAAATAGCGGTGCATTTTGTAGACGGGTGTGTGCGCTTCCGCCAGTACCGGCGCGACGATGGGCGTGATCGGGTGTGGCTTGGTCCCCTCGCTCGCGCTCTGCTTTTGAATTTGCGCGGCTATCGAATCAGAATCAGAAAGGAAGGTGGGCATTTCACACTCCGGAATTATTGGAAACGTGCGCTCAAAAACTCAACCGCATCTTCCGGTTGCGCCACGCATTGCAACAGCCGCGCTTCGTCGTCCGTCACCGCAAGATGCTCGCGGCACGCGCCGAGCACGCGCGCCCAACCCGCGCCCACCAGGAGGATCGGCTTGCGGTGCGCCAGATCGATCTTGGCGAGATTCCATACGAGCGCGAGTTCCGCCAGCGTGCCCATACTTCCCTTGAGCACGATGAAACCATCCGCGCGCAGTTGCATGTCGCGGATGCGCGCGAAAATATCGTCGTGCGTCAGCGTTTCGTCGAGAAAGGCGTTGGGCGTGAGCCACGCAAATTCGCCGGAGATGATGCCGAGCGTGCGCCCGCCGTGATCCTTCGCGCCGCGCGCCGATGCCTCCATCGTGCCGGCATACCCGCCATTCATCACGACAAAGCCACGTTGAGCGAGCAGTTGCCCGGTGCGGTACGCCTCGGCATACTCCGCGCTCTCCGGCGCGGGGCGTGAACTGCCAAAGACGGCGATAATTTTTTCATCAGTTGTGATCATCGGTCTGCTCCTTGTTCGATTCGGTTTGGGGTGCGCTGAGAAATGATCCAATTATGGGTTTGAGCGTTTCGCCCTCCAGGTATTCCTGGACGGCTTGCTTGACCGCGCGCAACAGCCGCTTGTCAATCCGTTCGCTGTAATGCTCCGCGAAATCCACCGCCGCGGCTTCCAGATCGATCTCCGCGCCGTGTTGGTGCAAGTAATAGTGATGATCGGTGATCCACAAGTACAAATCCGCTTCGGTGCGGAGCGGAAAATCGTTGAGCATGGCGTGCGTGCGAATCGCGGCAATGACCGGCACGTACAGATTGTCGTACCAACTACCGACGGCTGCGAACCAGGGAATGGCGCGTTTTTTTTCTGCGCCGAGAAAATAGCGATGCGCCGCAATGTGCTCGATGATGCGCGCGTAACCGCCCGGTTCGGAAAAGCGAATCGCTTGCCCCGGGCGCAGTTTGTCGAGCCGGGTTTGTTCGATGAACGCGGAATACTCGCCGACGATTTCGAGATCGGACGCGAGCAGGTCGGGTGTGACCGGCACGCGCGTCTTGACCTCGATCACTTCGGCTTCGATAAACTCTTGCCCCTTTTCGCGGGCGACGCTGACGCGGTGATGTCCGTCGCGCACAAAGTACGCGTCGCCGATTTGATACAACTGCACCGGCGGCAAATCCACCTCCCGAATCCATGCCGCGTCCACGCTGCGCCAACGCGCTTTGGTGCGCGCGCTCGTCGGCAGAAACGCGCTGTCGAAATCGTGATAGCGCAATGTCGCCGTGCCGACAATGCGGGCGACCTCGACCGTGCGGATGCCGCGATAACTTTCGCCGAACGTTTTGAGCGAGCGTTTCACCGCGTCGAACGAAACCAGTTCGTTGGGACGATGCGAAAACATCGCGCCGACTTCGTGGAAAAACGCTTTCAGCCGGGCGGCGGTAAAATCGGATTCGGTTTGCGAGCTGGTGGAAGAGTTGAACATTTTGGATCGAGCGTTAGCGGCGCGGCTTGGCGATGCGCGGAATGTCGAGAATTTTATAGCCGTAGGTGTTGACGATAGTCGTCGCGCCGCGCGTGGTGACGGTTTCGGTGCGATTGTCGTACACGTGCACGTGCCCGTGAACTAGGTAGCGCGGTTGGTAATGCTCGATAAACCACACGAACGATTTAAAGCCGCGATGCGCGTAATCTTCGCCGTCGTGAATGTGGTACGGCGGCGCGTGGGTGATCAGAATGTCGAGGTAGCGGCCATAGCGCGCCTTGTTCAGCAACAGCGCGGGCGCGAGCGCGGCGATGCGTGCGCGCATTTCGTTTTCGGTGTACTGAAAGTGGGGCTTGGCGTTGTAGCGCTGTGCGCCTTCCAAACCGGCGATCAACACGCCGTTGAACGCGACGACGCGGCGATCCAAATTTTCGCCGCCTTCGGGGTAAGCCGGTGTGCCGCTTTCACTGTCGTGATTGCCCATCACGTAAAACAGCGGCACGTTCAACATGGACACCAGGTATTCGAGATAGTCCGCCGGCAGATCGCCGCAGGCGAGAATCGCCTCGACCTCGGGCGTGCGTTCGCGTAAACCCGGCGAGTGGAGAATGCTGACGACTTGATCGCTGACGGTGAGAATTTTCATGCGCGCCCTGCCGCTTAAACAATCGCCCCGACCACAAAGATCGGGGCGTGCCGCAACCGTTCGCCGGCAAGTATATGCGCGGCGGAGAAAAAGTCAAACGCCGATCACGGCGCATAACTCGCGCCGTTGAAGCGATACAGCCGGACGCTGTTGCCGCCGGCAACGCCATAAACCCAGGATACGCGCCCGTCCGCGCCGGTCCGAAACGAGTCGTCGCGGTTGCCCCACCCAATGCTTGCCGACGACACCTCTTCGGGGCCGGCAATAAATTGCCCGTTGCCGTTGATCACGCCCAGCCGATACACGCTGTCGTTCGTCGTCATCCAGCCGACGAGATAGCGGTCGCTCGTCAAACTGGTGCCGAGCCGACCCAGCACAGGATCACGTTCATAATCGCCGGTTGTGTTGGTGAGCCAGACGTAACTCGTTTGAAACGCACCGGTGATCGTGCCGAGCGCGACGCCGCGCCCGTCGAAGCCGGGACGCGTGACGGCGTTGAATGCGACTTTCCACACCGTGCCGCCCGGCGTCGTCTGTCCCAACTGTGCAGACGCGTTGCCGCCACAGTTGCCATCGCCGGTGTACACAATTTGACTGTCATTGACGAGGATGCCCTTGCTAGCGTAACAATCGCTCGAACAGACCGGCGCAAATTGGTTGAGCGTGGGATGATAACTGAGCGATTGCGCGAGCGAATGCGAACACCCCCAGTCCCAACCGCTTGCCTGTTTGATGCCGCTATCGTTTACGTAACTCAGTTGATCGCCGTAATGTCCGGTAAAGCCGCCGGATGTGCCCTTGACGGTAAAGTACGCGCCGTACAAGCCGTTGCCATACGTCAGGCGACCATCCCCCAGCCAAAACTCGGCGGCGGCAATCGTGCTGTTGATGTTCGTGCTCCACACCGGACTGCCGTCGGCGTTGCGTTTCGAGACCCACATGATTTGCGTGCTGGGTGTCCACAGCAGTACGCCGAATTTGCCGTCGCTGTGCGCGACCAAGCCGCGAATTTCTTGCCCGGCGAAATTCGTCGTTTGTTCGACGCTTGCGCCGTTGATTATGCTGACATGCCCGTTGCCGCTCGCATCCGTCCAGCCGATGAGCACGCGACCGCTGGCAAGCGGCTCATGGTACAAGCGAGGTCCAATCGTGCAACCACCCCAGGTGCACCAACTGCCGGTTGACGCGGCGAGTGACGCGGGCAGGGTGACGCTGGTTTGCGTGACGAGACTTTTGAGACCGGTGAGAATAGTTTGGTTGATGCTGATAAAGGGAAAGTACACGGCGCTTGCCGCCGCTGAAACCGGGCGCGGCGCGGCGAAAAATGCAAGCGGTGGAGCGGTTGCCGCGCGCCCAGCCGAGTGCGGCAGATAAAGCGCCAGGAGCGCGCCGGCGATTAGCCCGCCGATCACAATATCCAAACGCCGGCGGGCGTGGATTGCCAACAGAGCTAAAATCCGGTTGCGGAAAAACTGAACCTTGCGCGCCATAATTCCCCCTAATGCGGACAAGCCGAACTCCAATTTATGTGACTGGACGCGGACAAGCGCAGACAAGGAAATCAGCCACGTTCGTCCGCTCGTACACTGTCAAGCCGGCGGCACAGTGGTGTTTGTGTGTTTCGCGTAAACCGTATGCTTTTATTATACACCCAGTTGCGCGCGCCGACTAGCCGGTTTTTGTGTGGGGAATGCAAACGCTCTGCGCGTTCCGAAAAACGAGCAGAGCGTTTACGTGTGCCCACTTGCCAAGATCGCGGTGGGCTAGCGGATCGACGCGTGCGCCGGTTGCAAGCGCCGGCGGCGCGCCGCCCAGTTCGCCGACGATTGGACTATCGCGATCCCAAGCATCATCGCGCCGATGATGCCGAGATTGCGGAGCATCCCCAAGATGCCTGCCGTCCAA
>CAIKBD010000248.1 GCA_903825565.1 uncultured Anaerolineales bacterium
GAATAATCCATCGCGCCAAAAGTGCCGTTGCGTTGCGCGCCGCGCACCGTCCAACCGGTGAACGCGCGCGCGAGTTCGGCGACATCCTTTTGCGTGTATCCGCCGTCCACGCCGAGCGTGTGCAGTTCCATAATTTCGCGCGCGTAATTTTCGTTCGCCACGCCTTTGACATTGAGTTGATTGTCGAGGTACACCAGCATCGCCGGGCTTTGCGCGCTCGCCAGCAGCAAATCGCCGAACTTGCCGAGTGCGTGCTTGCGGATCACATCGCGGTCGTCTACCGTTTTCAGCCAGCGGCAATCATTTTTTGCGGCAAAGATCGTAAAATGGTTCGACCAAAAATCCGCCATCACCTCGCCGAGTTGGCGTTGGCTCGTCAGCGCGCGCAACATGGTTGCATCTTGCAATTGCGCGATCACCTCCGTGGGACCTTGGGAGGTTTCCGTCTTGATGCCCAAGCCGGCGATGAGTTGTTCGAGCCGTTCCGCCTTGCTCATATTCTCTGGCAGTTTGCGCGGCACCTGGGGATAATCGCGCATCAGTGCGCCAGCGGCTTGGCTCAGCGTGGGAAAATTTTGGGCGAGGCGTTGGTCGAGCGCGCGGTCATCAATTTTTTCCGGCGCGAGTTGTTCTTCGACGAACGCGTCCACGCCGATCTTTTGGACGCGTTCGAAATCGCCGGGACGTGGACCAAATGTGATGCGGTTGAGCGCGGTGAGGACGGGGTTGCCCGCGCCAATTTCGGCGGGCGGCGTCCACTGCCAGGGGCAAGTTTGGGGCGCGAACAGTTCGGCGGGCGGCAGTTCGTCGAGTTGCGTTGCCCAGGTGGGCAAGCCGGCAAGCGCAGCGACGGACGACAAATCTTTGAGAAATTCGCGGCGTGAGATGGGCATAGTCATTCCCTCCATCAGGATTGCCGCCAGCATAACGCGCGCGCGTAAGGACAAGATTAGGGGCGTGTAAAATGGTTGTAAAATTTGGCTTGGGCATTGGAATCGCCAAGACCTGCCATGCGCTTGCGCGAAACCGGGCAGGTCTTGGCGTTATGGCGCGCGGCTGTACCGCTGGCTGATGATCTTTTGCCCCTCGCCGCCGATTACAAAATTGAGAAAATCTTGCGTTTCGAGATCGGCGGAGGTAGAGACGATAAACGCCAGCGTGCGAACGAACGGATACTTTTGGCTTTCCACGGTTTGTGTGGATAACGAGATGTCGTCAATCGTCAACGCGCGCACGTCCGCTGTGACCGCGCCCATCGAAACATAGCCAATCGCGTTTGCGTTGCGCGCCACGTAATCCACCACCGCCGCTTCGCTCGGCATCACCAGCGCGGTGCGCGTGACGCGCGTTCCGTTCATCGCCATTTTTTCGAACGCATCGCGCGTGCCCGAACCTTCCTCGCGGCTGATCACGCTGATCGATTTGCCGGCTTGCGGTCCGAGGGGCCACACCGCGATTTCGCCGGCAAACACCTGCACGATTTGCGAACGCATAATTGCCGTGATCGGATTGGCGGGATGCACGATCACCGCGATTCCGTCGCGCGCGACGACGATGGCACGCGTTTGTTCGAGTTCATTCGGTTTGATCGTGCGCGACACCAAACCGATCCCGCCCGCCATTTCGCGCGGCACGTTGATGCCGACCTGGGAGTTGGAGGCGCGCACCGTCATCACAACCCAGGGATGCGTTTGCGTGTACGCGTCCGCCAACGTCTGCGCGATCCATTGCATCGAGTCCGCGCCCGCCAAGTGCAAGCGCACAGTGGCGCGCGGCGTCGGCGCGGCGGTGCACGCGATCAAGCCCGGCAACAATAGCCAGAGCAATGCCCAACAGGCGCGGCGAACGGGGTGCGTCACGCGCTACCCTCGCCCCAGGGCGACGGCGATGACCAACGCGGCAAGTACCCAGCGATAGTACACAAAAATTTCGGTCGAATGGCTCTGCAAAAAACGCAAGAGAAACTTGATGCACAGGTACCCGCTGATCGTCGCGCTCAAAAAGCCGACGCCGAAAAAGAGCGCCTCGCTCGGCGCAATGCCGGCGCGCACAATGCCGAACACGCTTTTCGCGCCGGCGCCGGCGATGAGCGGCGCGGAGAGCAGAAACGAAAAACGCGCGGCGGCTTGGCGCTCAAATGCGAGCGCGAGACCCGCCGTGATTGTTGCGCCCGACCGCGACACGCCCGGAAAGATCGCCAATGCTTGCGCGCAACCGATCACGAGCACATCCCGGAGCGAAATGTGCGCGAGTGTGCGCGTGTGCCGTGCGAGTCGCTCCGCCGCGAACAATGCCGCGCCGAGCAAGGCGATGATCGCGCCCATCGCGATCATTGCGTTGGCGTTGTGTTGCGCGTTGGGCGCGTGAAACCACTCTTCGATCTTGCTTTCCGCCAACACACCGACCAGTCCGCCCGGTACACTGCCGATCACCAAGAACCACGCGAGCCGGCGATCCGGATCATTGCCAATGCGCCGTTCGACGAGACTCGCGATCCCGGCGCGCAACAAGCGTGTCCAGTCGCCAGCGAAAAACCACAGCAAGGCGACGAGCGTCCCCAGGTGCAACGCCACGTCAAACGCCAGCCCGGGATCCGCCCACCCGAATAGCCAGGGGATGATGATCAAATGCCCGGAACTCGAAATGGGGATGAATTCGGTAAGCCCTTGCACAACGCCGAGAAAGATCGCCTGAAAAATATCCACGTCGTTCTCCTCAAAAGAATTGCGCGTTACGAATTGCGCTTGCGCGCGACTAAATAGTGCCGCACCAGCTCCAGTGCCGCGTCCGCGCTTTGCTCCTTGTTTTGGAGTCGGTCGCCGCGCCAGATAAATTTTTCGATGCGCACCGTCTCCGTGTCTGCCAGCGCGATGTACGTCAAGCCGACCGGTTTATCGGGCGTGCCGCCGCCGGGCCCGGCAATGCCGGTCACCGCCAGTCCGAGTGAAGCGTCAAAGCGTTCGCGCGCGCCGCGCGCCATTTCGCTGGCGGTTTCGGGGCTAACGGCGCCGTGCGCGTTCAGCGTATCCCAGGTTACGCCGAGCGCGGCGACTTTGGCTTGGTACGCGTACGCAATGACCGAGACGATGACGTAGGCGGAACTGCCGGGCACATTCGTTAGCCGGTGGGTAATTAGCCCGCCGGTGCACGATTCGGCGAGCGCAAGCGTCAACTGGTGTTCTGCGAGCAATGCGCCGACGATTTCTTCGAGGGGTTGTTTCGGTTGAGACATCGGAGCGAATTATATCGGAAAAGGAAAGGAATGCAACTGAATTGATCGCGCGGCGTTTGCAATTCGCAAAACCTGTGCTAGAATACTGTCACGTAAGGTTAGCGTGTGGAGTGATGCTTGCTCTTCGGTTGAACAATGGTGTTTAACCGCTTTTGCTTTTTTCCCAAAATAAATCTCAAGGTGGAGGTCACGCGATGAACCTGGTTTGGATCGTGCCGGTTTCCGGCGTATTGGCGTTGCTCTTTGTCGTTTATTTAGCGTGGGATGTGTTGCGCCGCGACAAGGGCACGAAGGAAATGCAAGAGGTCGCCGCGACAATTTACGAAGGCGCGGTTGCCTTTATCTCGCGGCAGTACACGACGATTGCGATTCTTGCCATCGTCGCCGCGGTGATCATTGGCGTGTTGGTTTCGTTGGAAACATTCACCGAAACGAACGTCAAGGGCGCGGAACTGGGAATTCGCACGGCGATTGCCTTTTTGGTGGGCGCGGCGGCGAGCGCGCTCTCCGGCATCATCGGGATGTACGTCGCCGTGCAGTCGAACGTGCGCGTAGCGGGCGCGGCGCGCAAAGGCGTGGAGCCGGCGCTGGCGGTGGCTTTGCGCGGCGGTGCGGTGAGCGGTTTCCTCGTCGTTGGCTTGTCGCTCATCGGCGTCTATGTCATGTTCCTGCTCTACGGCGGTTTCGCCGGTGCAGAAGCGACGCGCAATGCGCCGTTCCTCATCGTGGGGATGGGCTTTGGCGCATCGTTCGTCGCCTTGTTCGCGCAACTCGGCGGCGGCATTTACACCAAAGCGGCGGATGTCGGTTCTGATCTCGTCGGCAAGGTCGAAGCCGGCATTCCCGAAGACGATCCGCGCAACGCGGGCGTCGTCGCCGATCTCGTCGGCGATAACGTCGGCGATTGCGCCGGGCGTGGCGCGGACTTGTTTGAATCTACGGTCGCGGAAAATATCGGCGCGATGATCCTTGGCGTCGCGATTTTTGCTGTGACGAAAAACCTCGATTGGATTTTCTTCCCGCTGGTCGTGCGCGCGTTCGGCTTGATTGCTTCGATAGTTGGCGTGTGGGCGACGACGGCATTGCCCGGCGTCAAGTTGAACTCGGGTGAAGAGCCGATGAACCCGATGTTTCGCGGGTTTGCGCTCACCGTTGTGCTTGCCGGTGCGGCGATGTATTTCGTCGTGATGCAAACGCTCAAGCAAGATGCGTTCTTTTGGGCGGGCGGCGTCGGCTTGCTGACGAGCGTTGCATTTTTCTTGATCACGATGTACTACACCGAATCGCGCTGGCGACCGGTGCAAAGCATCGCCAAGTCGTCGTTGCGCGGCACGGGTCCCAACATCATCACCGGGTTGGCGGTTGGGTTGGAAAATACCGCCGCGCCGGTTGTGACGGTCGGCATTGCGTTGATCGCCTCGTACTGGCTGGGTACGCAAGCCGCCGCCGCGCTCAAGGTTGAACCGTATGTTGCGGGTGTGTTCGGCACGGCAGTGGCGACGATGGGCATGTTGATGCCGGCGGCGTTCATCCTGGCGATGGATACGTTTGGACCCATTGTAGATAACGCGGGCGGGATCGTGGAAATGTCCGGCGCGCCGGAAGAAATTCGCAAGGGCACGGACGCGCTCGATGCGGCGGGCAACACGACCAAGGCGTTGACGAAAGGGTACGCGATTGGCTCGGCGGCGCTCGCGGCGTTCTTGCTCTTTAGCGCGTACCTCGACAAGGTTGCCGAAGTGCGGCGCGCGATGGGCATGTCCGAATCGCTGATCAAAGCGGCGCACGTCGTTGATCTGGGCAAGGTCGAAGTGTTCGTCGGCGCGATGCTGGGCGCGGGCTTGATCTTTCTCTTTGCCGCGCTGGCGATGCGCGCGGTGAGCCAGGTCGCGGAAAAGATCGTGGACGAAGTGCGGCGGCAGTTCCGCGAAATTCCCGGCATTATGGAACGCAAGAACAAGCCGGATTACGCGCGCGCGGTGGACATTACGGCGCGCGGCGCGTTGCGTGCGATGATCTTGCCGGGTGTGTTGGCGGTCGGCGTGCCGATCCTCGTCGGCGTTTTGCTCAAAGCCGAAGCCGAAGCCGCGCTGTTGATGGTCGGCACAATTGCCGGCATCATCCTGGCGACGGTGATGAATAACGGCGGCGGCGCGTGGGACAATGCGAAAAAGTACATCGAGTCCGGCGAATTCAAAGATGAAAAGGGCAAGGTGCACAAGAAGGGGAGCGACGCACACAAGGCGGCCGTCGTCGGCGACACGGTGGGCGATCCGTTCAAAGACACGGCGGGACCTTCGTTGCACGTCTTGATCAAATTGCTTTCGACGATTACGTTGGTGCTTGCGCCGCTGTTCATCTAGGCGCGCGGAATCAAGTCAGAAAAAAACGGGCGAGACGCTGGGCGTGCTCGCCCGTTGCATTTTGTCGGCGCGCAGATTTTTCACGTGGGGTGGGCGTCAAAATTTTGGATTGGGACGTTTTGACAAACGTCCCTACATTCGCGCGTAGGGGCGTTTGTCAAAACGCCCGCCGTTGCGTTTCGCGTCTATCCAAAATTTTGACGACACCCTTTCACGGAAACCGTTGACGAACTGGGGTATTCGTGGTACACTGATCCCAGACGCGCAAAGACAATTGTCTCGAGGAGGAGAACCATGCAAAAGTGGATCGTGTTAGCAAGTCTTGCGGTACTAGTTTTGTTGGCGGCGTGTGCCGCGCCCGCCCAACCCCCAGCCGCAACGCCGGTGCCAGCGCCTACGAAACCTGCGGCGGATGCTCCCAAACGTGGCGGCAAAATCACTCTGGCGATTTGGCAGTCGCCGACCACGCTCAACGCATTTATCGGCACGCAAACCGTGATGAACGAAGTGTTGATTTATGTCATTGATGGAATGTTGCGCGAGCAACCCGATGGTGCGCGTGCGCCTAACCTCGCGAAAGAGGTCCCGACCGTTCAAAATGGCGGCGTGAGCGCGGATGGCAAGACGATCACGTACAAACTCAGGGAAGGTGTGCTCTGGTCGGATGGCTCACCGTTCACCTGCGAGGATGTCAAGTTCACCTGGCAAGCGATCATGACGCCGGGCATTGGCATTACTTCCACAACCGGCTATGCCGATGTCGAGTCGGTCGAGTGTCCGAATCCAACGACGGTCGTCGTCAAGTACAAAACTTTTTACGCCGCGTATCTGAATATTTTCAATCGGATTATGCCTAAAAGCGCCGGCGATCCCAAGGACATGAAGAACTGGGCATACAATCGCAAACCGATTGGCACTGGTCCGTTCAAAGTGCAAGAGTGGGTCGCGGATGATCACGTCACACTCGTCCGCAACGAGAATTATCGGGAGAAGGACAAACCGTACCTCGATCAAATCGTCGTGCGGATTGTGCCCAACGTGGACGTGGGTTTGCAATTGATCGCCAGCGGCGAAATTGATCTGCTGTGGAGCGTGACGATTGATACGACGCCGCAACTCGACAAAATGCCGGGCGTCAAGTACAGCGCGCCCCCGCGCGACGGTGGCGAGCGCATCTTTTTCAACATGGCGGAAAACAAGGACCCCGCCGACCCGACCAAACCGCACCTGATTTTGGGCGATGTCAAGGTGCGGCAAGCGTTGACGCTCGCCGTGAACAAGCAACGCATCATTGATCAGTTGCTGTTTGGCAAGGTCGCGCCATTGCCCGGCGAATTGAACAACGGGTACTTTGCCTGCGCCGAGGTCAAGCAACCGGTCTATGATGTTGCTCAAGCCAAAAAATTGTTGGACGAAGCCGGCTGGGTTCTCGGCGCAGACGGGGTTCGGGTTTCCAAAGGCGCAAAACTTGCGCCCGATGGCACGCGCCTGCGCCTGAAATATGCCACAACCTCCGGCAACAAACTGCGCGAGGACACCCAGGCGTTGGTACTCCAAGACCTGAAGGCGGTGGGAGTTGAAGCGTATGTGGAAAATGCGCCCTCGTCGGTAGTCATCGGCACGTGGGAAGCCAACTCGCCGCGCCGGCACGGCAACTTTGATCTCGTCCAATACAGCACGGCGGTAGATTCGCTCGAACCGATTGGCGGCTTGGTCAATACCTTCGGCACGGCATCGTTGCCCTCCGAAAAGAACAAGAACGGGCAAAACGTCTCGCGCTTTACCGATCCCAAAGTGGATGAACTGCTCAAGCAATCCCAGGTTGAGCCAGACCCGGTGAAACGCAAGGCGTTAAATTGCCAAGTCGCGCAGATTGTCAACGCGGCGTACCCGGCGATCTATCTCTACCAAGCCGGCAACGCGTATGC
>CAIKBD010000249.1 GCA_903825565.1 uncultured Anaerolineales bacterium
CATCAATTGCAGATTGTGCGTCGTTGCTCCTTGTCTCCTTGTCTCCTTGTCTCCCTGTCACCCTGTCTGGGAAAATCACTCCCAGGATGGATTCACCCAATAGCGGTCGAAGAATTTCGTCGCAACGGTCGAGTGTCGCGCGGAATGTTGGTTGTGTTTCGTACAGTTCGCGTCCCATGCCGACATACTGCGAACCCTGCCCTGTGAACAGGAACGCCAGCCGAGAGTTTGAATGGGGTTGTTCATCTTGCGCGGTGTAGCCAGCGAGTTTGGTTTGCAATTCGATAACGGAGCGAGCGCAAATCGCCAAGCGATGACTAAAATGGGTTCGGGTGATATGCGTGGAATACGCAACATCGCCGAGAGGAACATCGCGGTTGTCCCTACGGGACGCTTCGCAGTTTTCCAGGAACGCGTGATATTTTTTCGCCATCGCTTGCAACGACTCTTTGCTTTTAGCAGAGAGCGTGACGATTTGGACTGGGCGTTCAAGTTGATTGTTGTCGAGTAATGCAACTTGCGGCGCGGCGCTCACGATGACGTGTGCATTCGTGCCGCCAATGCCAAATGAACTCACCCCAGCCGCTTGATGGTCGGTCCAATCAATCAGGGTCAGTGGAATTTGGATGGGCGAGTCCGTCCAATCAATATGCGGATTGGGCGTCTTGAAATTCAGGTGCGGCGGAATTTTTCCGTGTTGCAAAGCCAGCGCCAACTTGATCACCCCAGCGATTCCCGCGGCAGCTTCCAAATGTCCAAAGTTCGTTTTGGCTGAACCGACCCACAAGGGAGTATTGCGTTTACCAAAGACCGCATTGAGCGCGCCGATTTCGATGGGGTCGCCCAGGTTGGTGCCTGTGCCGTGCGCTTCGATGTAACCGATGGCATCGGGTTCGAGTCCAGCATTTTGCAACGCGCCGCGAATCACCCGTTGTTGCGATGGTCCGCTCGGCGCGGTCAATCCGCCGCTGTGACCATCCTGGTTCACCATCGAACCGCGAATCACCGCGCAAATATTGTCGCCGTCACGCTGGGCATCGGCGAGCCGTTTGAGGACAACCATCCCGCACCCTTCGCCGCGCCCAAAACCATCCGCCGCCGCATCGAACGTTTTGCAACGACCATCGGGCGCATACATTCGTTGATCGGGAAGCGACGCGACCAGGGCAGAGTTGTCGCGCAAAATCAGATGGACGCCGCCAGTGATAGCCAGCGCACATTCCTGGTTTCGCAAACTCTGGCACGCTTGATGAAGCGCGACGAGCGAAGAAGACGAACAGGTATCAATCGCGATGGCGGGTCCCGTCAATCCCAGGGTGTACGCGATTCTGCCCGCGCCCGCTCCGTGCGAATTGCCGACAGAAACATAGAGATCGCTTTGCGGGTTGAGATCGAGATAATGACTCGCCTCAAGAATGTGCGCGTAATCCGAATGATAGACGCCGACGAAAACTCCAACCTCACGCTCGGCGAGATTGGCGGGAATGAGGCGCGCGTTTTCTATCGCCTCCCAGGTCACCTCCAACAACATTCGTTGTTGTGGATCGAGCGCGAGGGCTTCGCGCGGCGCGATGCCAAAAAAAGTCGCGTCGAAAAATTCGACGTCATCTAAAAATCCGCCGTCGAGTGGGTGCGCGTGATTGGCATCTTGCGAAAAGGATTTGCGGACTCGATGCGGTGGCAACGCTCGAATGGCTTCGCGACCATCGCGGAGCAACTGCCAATATGTTTCGGGAGTATCCGCGCCGCCTGGGAAACGGCAAGCCATCCCGATAATCGCAATTGGCTCACGATAGGTTGCCAATTCCGTTTCGAGGTCTTGAATCACAGGTGTTACATTGGTTTGAGCGATTTCGGCTAAAATAAAATTCTGCAACTTACTTAGCGTCGGGTAATCAAAGATCAGGGTGGCGGGTAATTTGTGGGATAGATTCGCGCTCAGTTGATTGCGTAGTTGCAACGCCCTGAGAGAATCTATTCCCAGTTCCATCAAACCACGCGCGGGGTCAATCTGGGTTGCGTCGCGCATTCCTAAAATCTTTGCCGTCGTCGTTTGCAAGTGATGGAGCAACATGCGGGAACGATCTGCCGCGCTGGCTTGCGCGAGTTGCTGACGCAACGTCACCGTCGTTTCCGCCTCTTGAACGCTACGGCGAACGTTCACTACACTTTCATTTTGATGGCTGGGCAGTTCCACTTTGTTGCGCGCATAGTCGCGATCAAACGCGCGCCAATCAACCTCAACCCCGCGCACATACAACGCGCCCAAACTTTCCAGCATCTGTTCCCAGTCCGAACGATCCGCACGCAAACTGGGGAGGAAGAGATGGTGCGAGCCGTTCTCCGCGTCCACACATCGCGAAGCATCCTGTAAGGATTGCTCGACCACGCTCAACAGTGTCGGCTTGGGACCGATCTCGATAAAGATGCTTGCCCCTTGCTCAGCCAACGTTTGCGCGCCATCGGCAAAGCGAACGGTGCTGCGCAAATGTTTGCGCCAATAAATTGGATCGGTCAGTTCGCTTGCGACCAGTTTGCCAGTCCTGCTGGAAACGACCGAGCAAGTGGGTAGAGTAAATTTCATTTTGCCAAGTGCGGCTTGATACGCATCCAGCACAGGTTCAACCAGGGGCGAGTGCGCCGCGATTGGAATGTCCAATCGGCGCGTCTTGAAACCCGCGTGCTGTAATTGCTCCTGCACCCGCGCGACGTTGGCGTGACCGCCTGAAATGACGATGCTGTTTGGCGCATTGATGACGCCAATCGCCACGTCCGCAAACGGAGCGATAAAGGGTTGGATTTGTTGCTCTGTCCCCAGCACCGCGACCATGCTCCCCAGTTCCTGTTCCATCAACCAAACTGGATCAGTGAACAAGCGCACACCATCTTCGACGCTCAGGACGCCAGCGGAACAAGCCGCCGCAAAATCACCCATGCTGTGCCCCAGCACCAGGTCGGGCTTGACGCCCCAGGAACGCCACACCTCAGCCAACGCACATTCGATAGAAAAGTTAGCGGCTTGCGCGCATTGATGCGATTCGATCAGATCGTTGTGTTGGGGCGTGCTCGTCGGATAAAGTAATTCGATCAGCGAACGCCCCAACCTGGCTTGCATCACCCCATCGCAACGATCCATGATCGCGCGGAACGCGGGGTGCGTTTCATAGAGTTCGCGTCCCATCCCAACGTATTGCGAACCTTGACCCGTAAAGATAAGCGCCACATGCCCTGCGTTGTTTCCCGTCGGCGCAACGCCATGGCACACTCCCACGCCGAGTTCGCCGCGCAGATATGCGTTCAAGTTCTCTTGTAACTGCGCGATGCTCGCGCAAGGAACACTCAAACGATGAGCGAATTGGTTGCCCTCGAGGTGTGTGGTGTAGCATAGATCAGCCAGAGTGTCGCCAGCGGCGCTGGACAAGTACGCGCTCCAGCGCGCAACACTCTCCCTGAGTTGCGCCTCGGACAAAGCGCTCAGAGTCAATAGATGCCAGGGTCGTTCTGGTGGTTGTTGATTCATGCTTGCAATTGGAGATTGGAGGTTGGAGGTTAGAGGTTGGATACCATCTTCCGACTTACCTTCCAACTTCCATCTTCTAACTTTTAATTTAGGGTTGCCGCGCCAGAAAAGCATATTCGGGTTCAAGGCGAATATCGAGCGCATAGAGATAATAGCGGAACAAGGCAAACTGCTTGGCAGAAAATTCCTTCTTTACATCGTCAAGCGCCGCCATTTCAGTTGGGTAATATTTGAGCAACGTCGCAAGATTCAAGTAGGGCGATGCGGGCGGAAAACCTTCGGCGTCGAGAGGCAAACCAAACTTTTCAAAAACATTTTTCATCTCTTGGCGATTGGCTGAAAATGCCGCGTGCAATAGAGTGGCAAAGATCACATTCCCCACCATCGGTCCCCGCTCTGTTTCGCGCGCGAGTCGGTCGGTGATAGCCAGCAATCCCCGCGCCGATCCTTCGTTCCTCAGGATGACATTGTTTGCGCGTCGCAAGAACATGCTGGCTTGTTTTCGAAAATGGATCGGGCTCATCTCGCCCATATCGGGGTGTCCTGACCAGGGAGGCATTGGGATCGTTTCCAAATCAATCCCTTTGAGCGATGCCACCAGTTCTTCCAGTTGCGACAATTCCAAGGATCGCGCAAAGGAACTCCAATTGCGCGTCATTCGATAATAGTACGAGAGCAAGGTCGTCCGCAGATAAATCGTGAACACGCGCAATCGGTCAATGTCGCCCAACTGCTTGACGAGGTCTTGGCTGAAATAGTACGCGGGGTGAATCAATGATTTGGGCGTGGCATTATCGCGCGTGAAAATGATCGCTTGTTCTTTCATCTGCGCGGGTACGTCAAGACACTCGAAAGCCCGCAACGCGGGAGGACCCCAGCCCTGATCGTAAACCAGGTCGAGTTTCTCCGCGCTAAATTTGTCCAGGGTCTCGCGCACAGAATCGGGTGTGGCGAATGGATTGGTGGGCCACGCCCAGAGAAACCAACCGAGTTGTCGTCTCGCCTCGAACTCGGGCTCTTGATTCAGTTCGCGGAGGTCTCTCATCAGTTGCAGCGCATCTTGGGAACGATAAGGTAAGCGCATTTGTTTCAGAGTTTCATCGCTCAGATCGGTAAAGGGTTCGTTTTGCTCCACCATCAAACCTGATCGCATGAGCAAGCGCAGATCGTCTTTGCGAAATTGATACGGCAGAAAAGCCGACCGCCAAACGATCGGGCGCGGCAACGTTTCGTTAATTCGAATCACTCGTTCAGCCAATCCCAGGACGTGATCTTTGTTGACGTTCAGTTCAGAACACACAAACCAAAAATAGCGGAGTCCGTAGCGCAACAGGTTTTGAATTTCGGCTTCGATCACGTCCAGGTTTCGCACGCGGACCTGCTTGCCTTTGACGGTCGGTTCACTGCAATAAATACAGGAAAACGGACACCCGCGCGCTATTTCGATAGAGATGGCGCGCCCAGCAACGTCAACCCCCTTTGGGAAATTTGCCATTTGAGTATTGCGTAGCGCGTGCTCGCCGTGAAAACGAAAAATCTCGTCTATGATGTCTTCGCTGTATTCGATGCCATCAAACGGTCCCCAAAAGACGCGCTCGTTCTGTCGCCATTCCCTACCGGATGCTTCGCGATGACCGTCGGCGCGGTAGAGCAAGTTGGAGATGCCTGCGGTGCGACCGTTGACGACTTCATCAAAATGCGCGATAAATTCGTCGGGTTCGCCGACGATTGCAAAATCGGGTTGCAAATATTCTGCCGTAGACACGGGGCTGGTCGCAAACGTCACACCACCGACGACAACCTTGGCATCGGACACCTGGCGCACACAATCAATCGCCGCGCGCGTGTCTTCAATCGGAAACCAGGCATTCTTGTTGACGCCTTTGGAATCGGGGCTGAAATATTCAAACGCCGTATACGCATCCGATTGTCGAATGGTAAAGCCCACAACGCGCGGTTGATGATCTTGCACCAGTTTTGCAATGCACTCTAGTTGATGTTGTCTGCTCAAACCCAGCCCGTCCCAGCGGACAACTGACAATCCTGCGCGCCGCGCCAGCGCCGAGACTTGAACAAAGCCGTACGGATAGAGCGGAGTCCCCGCCCAGTTGCTCAGGTTGAGCAAGAGCAGATCAGCGGGTTTAGCGTTCGCAGGACGAACGGCTGTATACGCGGGCGCTATGATCTTTCGACTTGGCTCAGGCCAAGTTTTTGTTTTCTGATCCATTGAGACCTTCATCCTATCAACTAAATTTTTCGTAACCGTTCAGCCGTCTATGTCATTTCGAGCGGAGCGAGAAATCTCATTTCGCGTTGAGCGAGATTTCTCGTCGCACAAACCGCTCCTCGAAATGACACCTG
This sequence comes from uncultured Anaerolineales bacterium, assembly GCA_903825565.1. Classification (GTDB taxonomy): domain Bacteria; phylum Chloroflexota; class Anaerolineae; order UBA4142; family UBA4142; genus CAIKBD01. Next base: position 5,882 of record CAIKBD010000249.1, read on the forward strand.
AACGGTTACAATTTATCTTCGTTGAAGAAATCACTTGCCTTATTTGCGCCTTCGTCAAACGCCTGCAAATTCAATTCCAGAAACTGGGGACGTGTGGCGCGCGCGAGCGTCTCCCGCAGCGCCGCGCGCGCCAATGGAAATCCGACGCAAGTCGAAGCCAAGCCGAGCAGCGCGACATTAGCAACGGAAGCGCGTCCCAGGTTCCTGGCGATACCGTCGGCGTCCAGAACGCGTAGCGCGACGTTGAATTTTTCGAGTTGCTGGGACACGGGTGCGGCTGGAAAATTATTCGGCACGCTTTGCGTGTTGACGACGATCGTTCCACCGCATCGAATGAACGCCAGGTTGCGGTACGCTTCCGCCGCGTCGAATGCGAGAATCCAATCCGCCGTGCCCTGGCGAATCAATGGCGCGATGCCATCACCAATCTTGAGATGCGAAACAACCGAGCCGCCGCGCTGGCTCATGCCGTGCGTCTCCGCGCCGGTCACATCTAGCCCCTGCGCGAGCGCGCAATCGGCAAGAAGTTGATGCGCGAACAGCACTCCCTGTCCGCCGACACCTGCCAAAAGAATTTTGTTATTCATTTCGCTTCAACGATAAACCCTTTGTAGCACGCCTCAACACATTGCCCGCAGTCCACGCAGATCCGCCGGTCGATCTCTACCTGGTTTGTCGCCGCGTTCATTACCAACGCCGGACACTCAAATGCGACGAGGCAGTACTTGCAGCCGTCACATTCGTCGGTCACGCGCACCGGAACCGGCTGCGCGACGATGGGCGTGCGGTCGTACAACACGCACGGCCGTTTGGCGATGACCACCGCGATTCCACCCTCCTCCGCTTGGGTGAACGCTTCGGCTTGCTTCAACACGTTTTGAAAATCGGCTTGATCGTACGGGTCTGCTTCGCGCAAGAATGTCACGCCGCACGCGCGCACCAATTCCGAAATCGCCACGCGCGCGCCTGCCGCGCCATCGGCGAGGCGCGCTTGGTTAGCCGTCGGTTGAAAGCCGGTCATCGCCGTCGTGTTGTTGTCGAGAATGACGAGCACGAAACGCGCGCCCGTGTGCACTGCATTCGCCAAGCCGGTGATGCCGGAATGAATAAACGTCGAGTCGCCGATGGTGGCGACCAGCGATTGATTTTTTCCATCGAGGCGATACGCGTGATACAAACCGGTCGCGACCGTAATCGCCGCACCCATATCGAGACACGTATCTACCGCGCGCAAATTCGTGCCCAGCGTGTAACAACCAATGTCGCTCGCAAAGAACGCGCTGGGAAAGACGCGCCGGATCGAATAGAATGCGGAACGATGTCCGCAACCGGGGCACAGCCGCGGCGCGCGCATCGGCAACGGAATTGATTTGAGCGCATCGCCCAAGCCGGGATCGCGCGGGGGCGGCATCGCATTGATTAGTTTTGCTTCGGACAGAATGTGCGCGAGCAGCGGATAAAGCACATCCGGCGAAAGTTCACCCGCATTCGGCACGGTGCCATCGAGCCGCCCCATCACGTTGCGGCGATCCGGCATCTGCAATTCGATTGCGGCGTCCGGCTCTTCAAGCACCAAAACTTTTTCGCAGCGCGCAACAAAATCGCTGACGAGTTTGCGCGGCAATGGATACACGGCGCCGATTTTCAGAACAGGAACATCCACCGCAAATTCTTCGAGCAGTTCACGCGCGGTTGTAGACGGCACACCGGAAGCGATAATGCCGATTGGATATTTGAAGTTAAAAGTTGGAGGGTGGACATTGGTCGCGTTTGAATTTCCAATTTCTAATTTCCAACTTCCAACTTCCAACTTTGAATTGAACGGCGATCTCTCAAACTCCGCCTCGATCTTGCCCAGTTTCTCATTCAACTCTTTATGCAAGAGCAAACGATAGCGCGGCGTCGCCGCCCAACGCGTCGGGTCTTGATTGAATTGGGCGGGGCGGGGCGTCGCATCAATTTCGTCGAGCGGTATGTTTTGCCGCGCGTGCGCGACGCGCATCGCCGGGCGCAAGATAACCGGCACGCGGTATTTTTCGGACAACGCGAACGCGGCGCGCACCATGGCTTGTGCTTCGCGCGGCGTGGCGGGGTCGAGCACCGGCACTTTGGCGAAGATGGCGAACAATCGCGTGTCTTGTTCCGTCTGCGACGAGTACGGGCCTGGGTCGTCGCACGAAATCACGACGAACCCGCCAACGACGCCGGTGTACGCCGCGCTGAGCAATGGATCGCTCGCGACGTTCAAGCCGACTTGCTTCATCGCGACGGCGGCGCGCTTGCCCGCCCAACTCGCGGCGAGTGCGACTTCGAACGCGACCTTTTCATTGACCGACCATTCGACGTAGGTGTTCAGTCCGAGTTTCTTCTTCCACGCGATGACCGCCGGCAAGATTTCGGAACTGGGTGTGCCGGGATACGAGGTCATTACATTCACGCCCGATTCAATCAATCCGCGCGCGATGGCTTCGTTACCGAGAACGACAGTTTGGGACATGGCATCTTCCTGGTAAAAGCGATGGTCTGCGCTAGGTCGGCACTATCCCTACCGAAAAGCGCACGAATCTATCATCGTATCCGAAAGCTGAACCAGGAACTCCGACAATTCCAGTTTTTTCGAATAGGGTAAATACGTTATCGCTTGGTTTGAATTTGCTCCAATTGTATATTCCTCCTCCCTCATCCCGGCCGATCTCGTCGAACAGCGCATGAACGACGTTCAACTCCTGTAATTGAGAGATGAGTCTTGCTCGGCGGATCGCATATAATCCGCGTATCTTTGCCACTAAATCAGGCTTTTCTTGAAACAACTCCAAGTATGCCATAAAGCTGAGTTGCCACTCTCTAGGTAAGCCCCCCGAGAAGTTGGTCCAACCAAGGGACATGAAATCAGCAAGCCGGCGGTTTCCAAAAGATACCCATCCAAATCTGTCTCCCGTCAGAGTGCAGGTTTTCGAAAGACTACTGACGAAAATCGTTTGTCCGATAACATTGGTGTCTTTAAAGACTTGCATTCTAGATCTGTCCATCTCCGGATCCGCTGTGCCAATGTATGCCAAATCGGCTAGGATGACCAGCTCGGGCTTGTGGGCAGAAACAACGCTGAACAAGCGAGCTAACTCCTCAGGGCTATAGGAATACGCCGTGGGGTTGTTGGTTATCGTGAGGTACAACATTCTTAGATCCGGTTCATCTACGAGTATTTGATCCAACTGTTGTGGAGTTAACTTGTAATTCGCGTCTTCGGTTGTTTCAATCAGGCAAACTCGGATACCGGTAGTCTCCGCCTGCCATTTGGCCGCTGCCCATCCGGGTGCTGGGAATCCAAAAACGCAACTTTGTCCCTGACTGAGAAAGAGCTTGCGCAACATCCGAATCGCGCGATTCATACCATGGCTTATACCTAGACTGAGAAAGATCTGATCGACCGGGAATAGAATGCCGTAATCATTCGCCATCACGCGACTCAATTGCTCGCGTAGGATGGGATTCCCAACACCATAGATATCATACATTCGCAGATCCAAACCGTAGCCGCGCATTAGTTCCAATTCGATCTCTTGCATCCGGTGTCTGATGCGTTGATATTGTTCTCCACCCGCAGGACGCTCGCCGGGGATCATGATACCTAATTGCTCCGCCAGGTTTGTATATCCTTCTTCTGTAATGGCGCGCGCATCGATATCCCCAATACTTCGGTCAATCACAGAGGATTTGACTATTTGCTCTGACTCCGCATGCGACAATCCTCTTCTAATACATTCTTCCAGAATGAGGGCTTGTGCTTCACGCGTGAGACGCGCCATCCCGTGAACAGGTGGGACTTGGCCGGTTAGTACTGGCTGCCCCCATTTGAGAGTGCAGTTGTGACGCACCGATCGAACGAACTCATCCATGTTGGTAGCCAGCATAATCTCGTTTACCTCTAGTCCTGCTGATAGCCGCTCAGCCATGCGATATAGGAGTTTGCCCTGAGCGCAGTCGAAGGGATCGGTCAGCGTAAAATTGTCGTGCAACGCGCGTCCAATCCGTTCGATCTGTTTTTCATGGAGCAAACTGGGTGTGCCGCCGCCAAAGTAAATCGAGATGACGCGGCGCTTTTTCAAATCGTACTTCTGCGCGCCGAGTTCGATTTCGCGGCAGAGCGCATTGACATGGCGAACCATCCGCTCTTGCTTGTCGGAGCCACGCAGATTGATCGTTTTGTAATAGCAATAACTGCAATGTTGAATGCAAAACAGCGTGTGCAAAAATGTTCAAGGGACCATGATCTATCTGCGCTGGCGTCAAACGTTTCCAGTGCGGGAAATTGGGATAGTTGGTCACAAACCCTTTGCGCGCCGGATCCCAATAATCGTGGTCTTGCCGCGTGTTAATCATGCCACCGTCACCAGATCCATTGGGTGCTCCGTTCCCTCGCTCCGCTGTGAGATTCTTTGGTATCGGTGTTCTTGATCACAAACAAAACCTTTTGTCCGGCTTTGATCGTCACCCGGTCCGGTTTGATGTCGGTGGGCGTGAACTGCAGTTCGACCACCTGCGCGCCCTCCGCCCCGGCCGGCACTGGCTCATCCATCACGGCCGATGGCAGCGACGCGCACGCCACGAGTATCAGCCCGACGACGACTAATGCAAGCCATACCACGGATCGTTTCATCACCATACTTTCCCTACGGGATGCTTCGCGCTTTTTGAACCTCCTTTCGAATCGAATCCAGCAGTTTTGGCTTTTGCGAATTGGGTAACGTCGCCAAGCCACACACCGCGCCGACGCGCACCAGCGGCGATGCGTCGAGCAATTGCTGGATCACCAAAGCCAAACTGCTTCCCCCGTACTGCCCTAAAAGTTCTGCGCTCGTCGCCCGGACGATAGCGGGTTTTTCCGGATCGCTAATCACCTGGCTCAAAGGTATTTGCGCCACCGGGTCGCCGCGCCGCGCCATCGTCATGATGCCCGTGATGCTTGGACGATTTTTCCACTCGACTCCGTACCATTTGCCCATCGCCTCAACCAACCATTGGTTATATTCGGTCGCCGCTTTTTTCTCCTGATCGGGATGGCAGCCGGCTTTGGCACAGGCATTCGGCGCGCCCCACTGCAACGAAAGATCGGGGCGCGGGATCAAGAAACTGTGATCGTGGCGCGGGTCGTTCACCATATAGGTCGTCGGCGGGATATGACAATTCACACACTCGGCGCCGATTGAATCATCTTTATGAAAGTGATGATCGCGCGAATCATAATTCTTCGCCTTCAACGTCGGATAGGCGAACGTCGGCGGGTCGGGTTGATGACAACTCGCGCACAACAAGTTGCCCGGTCGCCGCAATTTCAGCGTATGCGAGTCATGGCAGGTCGTACAAACCACGCCCTTGGCGTACATTTTCGCTTGAAGAAAAGATCCATAATTAAAAACTTCGTCCAACATTTGACCATCGGCGTAATAAAACCCTTCATCTACAAGTTCCGGCATAAAGCCGTCAAGGAAAGAATGGTCGTAGCGGTCATTCAAACTGACCGGAAATCGCCGCGCATGACAACGGGAGCAGGTGTCAACTTGTTGATGCTCATCCAAGGCGCGATAATCCACCACCAAACCTTTGTTGGTCATATTTACGTTTCACGGATTTGACCGTACGCATTTCGAGTCGGAGGTTGGAAGTTGGAGGTTGGAAGTTAGATGTTAGAAATTGGAAATTGGATGGTCACTCCAACATCCAACATCCAATGTCCAATCTCCAATCTCCAATCTCCAGCTTCCAACCTTTTCCTTCCGCCGCGACCGTCGCCACATAACCGGCATCAACTGCCAACTCTTGCAAAGACCATCGCGCCGATTCGCGCGGGTCGTCCTGCGCGTTGATTAGCGCGGCGGGAGACCCAGGTTCCACCGACACCTCGATTTGATCGAGCGGACAAGTCATCCCATCCCCACGCGCTTTGAGAACGGCTTCCTTGCGTGTCCAACATTTGTAGAACGCCTCACGCTGTTGATCGCCGGTCAGCGCGCGGATCACCGCGTTCTCGCTTGGAGCAAAAAATCGCGCCGCGATGGATTCGATCTCCACGCCCCGCCGAATATATTCAAGGTCAACGCCGACCTTGCGCTCGGTCGCAATCGCAATCAACGCCAAACCGCGCGAGTGCGCTACGTTAAAGAAAATGTCCGGTCGGCGCATCGAATTGTCGAGCTCGGGTTTGCCGTAGCGTCCATAAAGAAAACGGATTTCAGCCGGGTCAAGGTTCAGATAGCGACCCAGAATTGCTCTCACGAGTCCGCGACCAGCGATATAATGCGCGCGATCTTTTTCAAAGTAGAAACGTGCGGCGCGCTTGATTTCGTCCGCCGTCAACGTTGCTTGCAACTGCACCAGATCACTCGCCGGCAAATCGAGCGAGGCGCGCCAGACGTGAATTTCATTCTTTCCTGGACATTGGAAGTTGGACATTGGAAGTTGGACGTTGGACGTTGGAGGTTGGATAGACTCCTCCGACTTCAAATCTCCAATCCCTACGCTCCGCGTCCAATCTCTACGCTCCGCGTCCAATTTCTAACCTCCAACCTCCAACTTCCAATTTCCAACTCACGGATGAGCAATCACCATCAACGTCGGCGCGCGCTGGAGCACACAATTCATCGCGCGTTGCAAATTTTCTGGATCGAGCGTGCCGAATGTTTCGTCGAGAATGATCACGTCGGCGTCTTGCAACAGCGCACGGGCAATGAACAAACGACTGCGTTCGCCGTGCGAGAGTTGCCAACCGCGTTCGCCAACCGGCTGGTCGAATTTCGCCGGCATCCGGTCGAGCAAATCGCCGAGACCCAGTTCACGGCAAACGGCTTCTGCCATTTCCAAATCGTGCGGCGTGGGGGGCCAGCGGCGGCCCATCAACAAATTGAAGCCGAACGTCTCGGTGAAAATATGGTTCTCGTGAAACTGGGGGACGATGACGACCTTGCTCCGCCATTCGTCCGCGCC
>CAIKBD010000250.1 GCA_903825565.1 uncultured Anaerolineales bacterium
TGCCGTACCCGATCACCTCGCCGTAAATTGATGCGCCGCGCGCGCGCGCATGCTCGGCATTTTCCAGCACGACGATCCCGGCGCCTTCGCCCATCACAAAACCATCGCGCGTCGCGTCGAACGGACGACACGCGGCGGCGGGTTCGGCGTTGCGCGTGGAAAGCGCGCCCATCGAATTAAAACCGGCGATCACGACCGGCGCAAGACACGCTTCCGTGCCGCCGCAAATGGCGGCGACGACACTGCCGCGTCGGATCATTTCCGCCGCTTCGCCCAGCGCATTGTTCCCGGTCGCGCACGCGGAAACGATTGCGAGGTTGGGTCCTTCGATGCCAAACTCGATGGCGACTTGGGCAGGCGCGGTGTCCGCCAGCATCATCGGAATGAAAAACGGACTGACGCGGCGCGCGCCGCGCGTCTCCAAGATTTTGGTTTGTTCGGCAACGCTCATTGCGCCGCCGATGCCGCTGCCGATGATCACGGCGATCTGCTCGCGGTTGTGATCGGTGATCGCGAGGCGTGCGTCGGCGACTGCTTCGCGCGCGGCGACGACGGCAAATTGCGCGAACCGTTCGAGGCGGCGCGCATCTTTGGCGTCGAAATGATTTTTCGGATCGAACGCTTTGACCTCCGCCGCAATCTGCGTGCTCAAGTTCGCCGCGTCGAACAAGGTGATCGGCGCAACGCCGGATACGCCGGCGATCAAGTTGCGCCACATGGCGGCAACCGTATTTCCCACCGGCGTCAGCGCGCCCAGACCGGTAACGACTACGCGTGCTTCAGACATCGAAATGCAACTCCTCCGAGAATAGCGTACCCATTATAACCCCGCCGAACGCAATGTGTTTCGGCGGGGTGGGCGTCACGATTTTGCGTGATGCCGTAGGGAACGCTCGCCGGAGCGTTCGGGTTCCACCGGCACGGAACGGCGTCCGTGCGTTACAACGATGATCCAAAATTTTGCCGCACACCCGTTTCGGCGCGCCGGTTTGACGAACCCGGACGCCGCGAGTACAATGCCGCCGTTTGAAATTGGGCGGTGGAGAATCGGGGATGGATGTCTTGTTAGGTATTTTTATCCGGGTGATTTTGCCGGTCGCGGTGATGACGCTCGTCGGTTATGTTGCGGCGCGCTGGATGCCGTTCGATCTCAAAAGTTTGGCGCGGCTGGGTTTGTACGTGCTGGTGCCGTGCATGACGTTTACCGCGATGGCACGCACAACGCTTTCGGCAACCGAGTTCGCGCAAATCTTGTTGCTGTACGCGCTTTCGATCCCGGTGCTGTGGGGCGTGTCCGCGTTGAGCGCGCGCGCCTTGCGTCTCGACGCGGGCGCGACGAGCGCATTTCACATTTCGATCCTGTTCACCAATTGCGTCAACGTCGGTTTTCCGGTGTTGGCGCTGGCGTATGGCGCGGACGCGGTCGAGCGCGGTGTGGTCTATTCGATTGGGATGCAAGTGTTGTTGCAGAGTCTCGGTGTCTATCTCGCGGCGCGCGGTAAAACGACGTTGCGCGCATCGCTCACGCGGATGTGGCGGATGCCGGGGTTGTGGGCGTTGGTCGCCGGCTTGGCGGTCAACGCGGCGCACATTACGATCCCCCCGCCCATTTTCGAACCGCTCAAATTGATCGGCGATTCGCTCGTGTCGTTCCTGTTGCTGGTGTTGGGGATGCAACTCGCCAGCGTCAGTTTGCGCGGGCAATGGCGCGCGGCAACGGTTGCGACTGTCATTCGCTTGGGCGTCGCGCCGGTCGTTTCGGTGGCGCTTGCCGGCTGGCTGGGCTTGTCGCCGCTCACGCGCCAAGCGACGATTTTGGAAAACAGTATGCCGACGGCGATCTTTGGCGTCGCGCTCGCGCAGGAATTTGACGTTGCGCCGGAATTGATCACGACGATCATTTTTCTCACCACGCTGGCGAGTATGTTTTCGCTGACGATCTTGATCGCCGTATTGTAACCAATCATTGACAAGCGCGCGCGCCGGCTTTATACTGGAAATTGTCAGGCGGCTGGCAGTGTGCTAGGATGCTGGGTCAGGGAGGTGGCGATGTTTACGCAAACCAAGCGCGCGCCGTGGATCATCGGTGCCGGCGTGGGGTGTCTCGTCATTTGTCTCGGGCTGGCGGGGTTGAGCGGCGGCGCGTACTGGTGGCTGGCGCCCCAGTCGCGCGGGGCGAGCGCAACGCCCACCCCAACGCGGATGGCGACGCCGGGAATCACGTTACTGCCAACGGTGCGCCCCACCAAAGTGGTCGCGCCGATTCCCCGCGACAAGGCGACGTGCGAAGCCCAGGGCGGGCGCTGGGGGCGCATCGGCTTGGGACCCAAAGACGAGTGTAACTTGCCGACCCAGGATGCCGGCACGGTATGCGCCGATGCCGGCGAATGTGAAGGAACGTGTCTCGCCGATCTGCCTCAAGCCGAACGAGATCGCTTGATGCGCGGCAAAGAGGTGATCCAAACGCTCGGCAAGTGTTCGCCCTGGCGCATCACTGTGGGATGCGTGGCGATTGTGCAAGGCGGCACGGTGAACGCGATCATCTGCATTGATTGAACGCCAAGCGGCAATTTGGCTCTGCCGCGTGATCGTGATACAATGTGCGCCGTGAGACTGCTAGGAGGTAGCCGTGCCAGTCTTTGGATCCAAACCGGACGATCATTTGCGCCCGACCCCCAAACCGCAGTTGACATGCTTGGTGTTGCCACCCTACGAAGTGCCGGAACTGATCGTAATCGGCGGCGTCGTCGTCGAAAATCGCGGCACGGCGGCGGCAAACAATGTCAAGATCACGCTTGAGTTGGCGGACGCAGACACGAGCAAGATTCGCCATTTGCAAGTGCAAAGCGATGTCGAGTATATTTTGCGCGGCGGCGGCGAGTTGCAATCGTTCGCCACGCTCCGTGTGCGCCGCCTTGAGGTGGGGCAACGCGTGATCATCTACTTTAGCGGGCCCACCCCAGTCGAGCCGCGCGCCACAGTCACACATTACGAAGGATAAAGCAAATCCCGTTCTGCGCTAACGCGAGAACGGGATTTTTTACGTGCGGCAGTTGCCTCGCACGAGTGAGACTGGCACGCCGAAACACGCCCACACCATTCTTCGCTGTGGTCGTCAGCCGAACCGCATCATTCGGCAAAATCGAAACGGAACGAACGCGTGCAACCGCCCAACACCGAAGCGACGAGCGTGCTACGGACGGAGCGGATCGGGACTTGGATTGACGGGATGTTCTGCGGCGAGTGCCAAGATTTGTGCCTTGAGTTCGAGGATTGCGCGGCGAAGCTCTTCCAGCTCTGCCGCATGTAACCGCTGGTACGAGTCGAGTTGTTGTTCGAGGCGCAAGACCCGATACACGACATCCGTTGGTGGTACGGCGGACATGGCGACACCTCACCTTCATTGCGAACGTGCACAAGCATGTCATTCGGTGTTGTCATTGTAGCACGAGGCAATCCCCCAAGCGACGTACAAAAGCATCACTCTCGCGTGCAAACGTATCTTGGCGGGCTGGGTGCACCAGCCCGCCAAACCGAGCGTTACTTGTGTTTACTCACTGCCCCTTCGCGTCCTTCGGCGTGACACACCACGCACGTTTCCACCTTGTCCGCAGTTGTGTTCAACGAAATGTGTGCTTTCGCCGCGGTCGAGTCGTGACAACCGACACATGCCGCCGTGATCGGCGGGGTCACCGAAACGACTGCGCCCTTTTGGGTGACCGTCAACGGCAACGCTTTTTTGAGCGGGAGCAAGTTCGCGCCCGTGACGTGACACTTGACGCAGTTGGCGAGATTGCCCGGGTACACAACGCCGGAGTAATCGTGCAAACTGCTCGCATTGCCATACACGATGTACGGCACGGCGCGTTCCTCGCCCTTGTGAATCGCGTGCGCGAGGTAATCGAACTCGATGGTGACCGGCGTGCCCTTGTCGGCGGGACGCACGGCTTCATCGGTCATGTTCGGGTTGTGACAGAACATGCAGTATTCGGGATTCATACGCGAGCCGCCGTGAATCGAAATGCCCGATGGTCGTCCGAGGTCGTGATGGCATTTGTTGCAGTCGGCGATTTCGACCGTCGCGCGCCGCGCAACGGCTTTGGCATCGGTCACGCCAAAGTAAAACACCGGGTTGTAGCCCACATCGCGCACGACGAGCGCAGTCTTGCCGTCCGTGCCGAGCACCGGCGAGCCGTCCGCTTTTTTCAACGTCGTGTTGATGTACCCTTGCATCGCCATCGCGAATGAACCTTTGGCGTCCGCCGGGATCGCGTTATCGAACGTGTATGTGTAATTGCCGCTCCCGGCATCCTTCGCCTTGGTCGAAACGGTCGCGCTGATGACGAGCGATTCGCTCCAGTACTTGGCATAATCCGTCGTGGGACCTGCCATCACGAGCGAGAGACTGTTGAAATCTTTGGGGTCAACCGTCTTGCCATCCTTGTCCTTGATGTTGAATGTGACGGTTGGCTTTTGCCCGGGCTTGGTGTCCTTGACATCCACAATCGCAAATTTCACGCCGCGCAATTGTTTCGAATCGTTCGGAATCACGTGCGCGCCGACGACCGAGGCATCGAACTCTTTGCCGGAATCGGCGACGTGGCACGTCTTGCATTGATTGTCGTTTTGTTGCGCGCCGGCAACGTGACCCTTGCTACCGGTCGTGGACTTGCCGGTTGCCCAATCAATATCGTCGTGGCACGAACCGCACGCGGCGCGACTGGGCGCGGTCTTCCAGTTGTCGGCGTTCTTCGCGCCTGCCATATGGCAGGTGGTGCAGTTACGAATGTCTTGTGGAAATGCCGCTTTGGAAAAATCGGCACTGCTACTGGCAATAAAGTAGGGCTTGCCGGCTTTGACATTCTGCAAATTCGCGCCGCGATGAATCTTGTGCGTCATCACTTTCATATCAATCGTGTTGCCGCTTGCCGTATCAAAACTTTTTTGCGTGTGGCACAAGACGCAGTAGCCCATTTCGACGCGGATGCCATGCGCGGCAATCGGATCGTGGCACTGGTTGCACGCTTCGGTCTTGACGACTTGGCGCACGTTCGGCGTGCCGCCCGCCGGCACGAACGCAAACGTCGCGTTGACGTAATCGGCGCGGTTGTTGCGCGAGGTTTGCAAGCCGATCACCGTCGTTGCAGTTTTGTCATAGTTCGCCGGGATCGTGTTGGTGAAGGTGTACGTAAACCCGGTATCGGTGTCTACCAACTTGCCGCCCTGGTCGGCGGTTTCCTGGATCGTCGCGGTCTTGAGCGCGGCAGGCACCGTTTGGGTGTACCAGGTGTACGTGGTGCCGGTCACAACGCGGGTGATGTAATCTTCATAGTAGGTCAAGCCGGAATCCTTGTCGGTAACAATTTTCGAAAGCGCAAAGCGGACGCTGTTCGCATCCAACTGTGCGCCCTTGAGCAAGTTGCCTTGGGCGTCCGTGACCTTGAACGTGACAACCGGTTTGTTGTCTGCCGGAATTTCGACTTTGGTGATTTCGGCTTTCATGCCGGGACCGATTTGGATGGGTGCGGGCTTGCCGGGCACACCGGTTGGGCCAGCAGGACCCGCGGGACCGGCGGGACCGGCGGGACCCGCCGCGCCAGGCGCACCTGCCGCACCGGGCACACCTGCCGCACCAGGTTGTCCGGCAGGCGCAACAGCCGGCGCGCACGAGGCAATCGCCACCAGCAGAGTCAATACGAGCAAACCGGCGGAAATAACGAGAATTCTTTTGTGTAACATCACATTCCTCCTGAACAATTTGAGAATTTTCGTTCCTCTTCGAACCAAAATCCGTGCCAGCACCTCCTTTCGCGCAAGACATGCTCGCCCCACGTCGGGACATACCCTAGTCCCAAGCCCGCATCAGTTCGGCACGTCAGTTTTGTTTATCAGTCTGGAACGTTACCCCAAGACTTTGCCGATCAGCACCTTGCCCTCTTTGACGACAACCTCGTACTGCGTCAACGGTTTTGGCGGAGGTCCCGACATGACTGCGCCAGTCACCGGGTTGAAGAACCCGTCGTGACACGGACACTGAATGCTTGACTTGCGCGCATCCCAGGAGACGACGCACCCCAGATGAGTGCAGATCGCGGAGAACGCTTTCAAGCCGCCGGCTTTGCTTTGCACGACAATCACCGGCTTGTCATTGACCGACACAATTGTGCCGGTGTTCGGCTGAAATGTTTCGACCTTGCCCACGTCCACCGGCACGCCGGCGTTGGCATTGGCATTTTTCGGCAAGAGATAGGCAATCACCGGCGTCAACATCCCGATGACAGTCGAGATGACTGAAAAGCCAAGCAGAAATTGGATAAAGCCCCGCCGCGTAGCGGGCGTGTTCGACAAACTGGAAACGGATTGGGTCATAGGTGCTCGGCTCCTCTATACCGGCGGCAATTGTTTGTACAATTCGCGACGAATCACATACAGCGACAGGATCGCTAACGCCATAATCGCCAAGCCGATACCCATCACTTGCCGGCGGAACACGCTGTCATCCAACGCCTTGTTGGCATCGGCGATCACTTCTTTCGATTTGGCGATAGACTGGTCGGTTTTTTCCTTGACAACCGCCGCGCTCAAACTATGTTGCGCGGCGCGCGCGGTGATCAAGTTCGTCCGGGCTTGCGCGAGTTTGGCTTCTTCCGGCGCGATGATCAACGCCGCCGCCATCGCGCGCTTGATCGCGGCTTCGGCGTCGTCAAGCGATTTGACACTACCGACGATGTTATCGTACAGATTTTTGACGGCGCCGGCTTGTGCCGTCCCGGCAGGATGACAACTGCCGCACGCGCGCGTGTCCGTGCCGACGAACATGGCATCGCTCGGTTCCATCACGTCGTACCGCCCGTGACATGTAACGCATTTGGGCATGCCCGGTTTGTCGCCGGCGTGTTGACTCTTCAAGTAATAGTCCTGGGTCGCGGTGTGGCAACTGCCGCACACGTTCGCCACTTCGTCAAAGCCGGGAGGCGCGGCGCCGTGCGTGCCGTGGCAGGTCGCACAACTGGGCGCGCGCGTATCTTGTTTGTTCAGCAACGCGCGCCCGTGCACGCTCTTGGCGTACAGATCAAATTGATTCGTCGGAATGTGATAGCTCTTCATGTACTCGGCGTTCGCGTGGCAACTCGCGCACAAGTTGGGCACATTGAGCGGGTAAACCTTGGCAGTCGGATCATCCGTTTTTTTCGTGGCGTGCGTTTCGTGACACGTGGCGCACGTCGCCACTTGCGTGTCGCCTTTTGCCAGTTGGATGCCGTGAATGCTTTGCTGATATTTCGCCCACTGATCGGTCGGCAGATCATACTGGCGCATCGTTTCGACGCGCGCGTGGCAACTCGCGCACAGCGCGGGAATGTCTACGATCTTGGGCACGCCGACATAGCCCGCCACGCGATCATGCGCCGCCGCTTTGTCGGACTTGGTCGCATTGCCGCCGTGACAATCCACACACGTCACGTTGCGATCCGCGTGGACGCTTGCCGTCCAATCCTTCACCAAGTCGGCGGATTTGCCGGTTTGGTTCGTGTGACACGTGACACACGCGTCCTGGGTTTTGGTTGCGGCAGGCGTGTGGGCGACCGGCGTCGGCAAAATTTGCGGCACCTCGCCCGTGCCCGGCGGCGCGGATTGATGACAGCCCTTGCACGTTTCATTCGTGCGGCCGGCGTGCGACGCCGGCGTTTTGGGCGCGCCGCCCACCCCCGTCGCGTGACACGCCAAACAATTGTCGCGATTTTGCAACGGATGCGGGATGCGCGGGATGCCGCCGGCGGCGGGCTTGGTAGTCGGTTGCGCGGCAGGCGTCGTGCTCGTCGCCGGTTTCGCCGTGCCGGGTTGATGGCACAGTTTGCACATTTCGTTTGCGCGCCCGGTGTGATCGGCGGGGAACTTGGGCGCACCGCCCACACCCGTCGCATGACACACCCCGCACTCGCCGCGCCCATCCAGCGGATGCGGAATGAGCGGCGGGCTTTTTTGCGCGTCCGCCGGGGTGATCGTCCAAAACAAAATACCGAATACGAGTATAAACAAACCGCCGAGCGGCTTGAGCCAATTTTTCATAAACAAAACTCCGTTCGCGCGAATAAGCAGATACGCTAACTGTATTGTCCCCAAAGCGTTAGCGCGATCAGCACGATGAGGGTAACGGCAACCACGAGCAACATCACCGGCCGTTGGCGTGCCGGCTTTTTGGTCCCGCGGTCAAGGAATGGCAAAAAGAAGAGCATGGCGAGGAGCACGCCGGGGATGGCAATGCCGAGCAGACGCGGCGCTTCAGAGCCGAGGAAACTAAACACAGCGGCGACTTTGAGGAATTGGTACACGGACAAGAAATACCATTCGGGCTTGACATGCTCCGGTGTCAGCAAAGGGTTGGCACGATCTTCCAAGCCCGCCGGCAAAATGGCGGAGAGCGTTACGAGCAAACCCAGGATGACGTACCAGGCGATCAGTTCGCTGAGCACATAGTGGGGCCAAAACGGCAAGGTCTGTTTCGGCGGCGTGACCGGATCACGTTGGATGGGATCGCTCATTGTTCCTCCGTCGCGTGCGGGTCTGCCAGTCCTTGTTGGTGAATGATCAACAGATGCACGAGTAACAAGCCGACCAAACTCGCCGGCAAGATCAACATGTGCACGCCAAGGAAACGGGAAAGCGTGAGCGCGCTGACATCCGCGCCGGCGCGCAAGAAATCGCGGATCGCTTCACCGACCAAGGGCACGGCGGACGCGATTTCGGTGCCGACGGTTGTCGCCCAAAACGCGCGCTGATCCCAGGGCAGGAGATAGCCGGTAAAGCCGAACCCCAACGTGATGAACAGCAAACCCATGCCAACCATCCATGTAATTTCGCGGGGCTTTTTGTACGCGCCCTGCACCGCCACGCGCAGGAGGTGCAACACACAAAAGATAATCATCAGGTTCGCGCCCCACGCATGCACGCTCCGCATGAGCCAACCGAAATTGACCTGGTTCATAATGTAGAGAATGCTGTTGTACGCGCTTTCGGGCGTGGGCTGATAATAGAGCGAAAGCAAAATGCCGGTGACGGCTTGGCTGGCGAACAAGAACAGCGTGATGCCGCCGAGATAGTAGGTGTGCGCGCGGCGAGGGATGACCACATGCAACGATGCGGCAATCAGTTGCCGCAGAGCGATCCGTTCATCGAACCAATCCATCGTGGCGTCGAACCAACGCCGAGGAAACGCACGCGTCGATTGTGTCATTCGTACCTCCCCAGAAATGAATATCCAAAAATAAACCTCCGCTGGACGCAAACAAGCGTCCAACGGAGGCAATCATTACCCTTCATCGGAGTGCGGCGGAACGCCGGCATCAGCGTTCCATATCTAAAATTATTATAAATCAGGTAAAATGGAATTATAAGCTACAAAAGGGTCAGGGAGCGAGCCAATCGTATCATCCTCGCCCAAGTAGTTTCGTGGGACAATTTTGTAAAATTGTCCCACTTTTTTTCGCTCACATTTTCAAATTGGCGAAGATGTTACCTTGTGCGCCCGGATGAAAAACAGACCCCGCACAAGTCGGGGTCTGTTTTTTCGCGAATCGTTTATTCTTCCAGTGTGGAAATATCGCCTTCGGGCAAACCTTGCGCCCGCGCCTTGAGCACGCGCCGCATGATTTTGCCGGAGCGTGTTTTGGGCAACTTGTCTACAAACGTAATTTTTTCCGGTTTGGCGATGGGCCCCATTTCGTGCCCGACGTGCGCCTTTAATTCTTCCGCCAACGCTTCCGACGGTTCACGCCCGGCTTTGAGCAGAACGTAGGTGTAGATCGCCGTGCCTTTCACTTCGTGCGGCAAGCCAATCGCCGCGGCTTCCGCCACCGCCGCATGGCTGACGAGCGCGCTCTCGATCTCCGCCGTACCAAGCCGATAACCGGACACTTTGATCACATCGTCCACGCGTCCAATGATCCAGAAATAGCCGTCTTCGTCTTTGCGCGCGCTGTCGCCGGTGAAATAGACGTTGGGATATTTGCTCCAGTACTGCTTGACGTAGCGTTCGGGATCGCCGTAAATCGTGCGCAACATCGCGGGCCAGGGGCGCTTGAGAACGAGAAATCCTTCTTCGCCCGGCTTGACCGAATTGCCCTGTTCGTCGTAAATGTCCGCTTCGATGCCGGGGAACGGCCGCGTCGCGCTTCCCGGTTTCAGGTTCGTGACCGGCAACGGCGTCAGCATGAACATGCCGGTTTCGGTTTGCCACCACGTATCCATAATCGGGCAACGCCCTTTGCCGATCACGCGATGGTACCACTTCCACGCTTCGGGATTGATCGGCTCGCCGACGGAGCCGAGCAAACGGAGCGAAGAAAGATCGTGGCGGTTGGGCCACGATTCGCCGAAACGCATCAAGCCGCGAATCGCGGTGGGCGCGCAATACAACACCGTGATGCCGTACTTTTCGACGAGCGACCACCACCGATTCGGGTACGGGTACGTCGGCGCGCCTTCATACATGAACGAGGTCGCCCCGGCGAGCAAGGGACCGTAAACGATGTACGAGTGACCGGTCACCCAACCTGGGTCGGCGGCACACCACCAACGATCTTCGTCGCGCAGATCGAACACGTTGCGAAGCGTGCTGTGCACGCCAACCATGTAACCACCATGCACGTGTTGAATCGCTTTCGGTTTACCGGTCGTGCCGGAGGTGTACAAAATATAGAGCGGGTATTCGGCGTCCATCACTTCAGTTGGGCATTTGCCGCTGGCGATGGGCAGTTTCATCAGGTCGTGGTACCAATAATCGCGCCCCGATTCCATCCGCACTTCTTGCCCGGTGCGTTTGACCGTGATGACGGTTTCGACCGTCGGGCATTTCTTGACCGCATCGTCCATCGTGTTTTTCAACGGAACGATTTTACCATTCATCCAGCCGCCATCGGCAGTGATGCACACGCGCGATTCAGAATCTTCGATGCGTCCTTGCAGAGCA
>CAIKBD010000251.1 GCA_903825565.1 uncultured Anaerolineales bacterium
GATGTTTGACCTCGGACAGGATGAACCCAGCATAAAGGAAAGTTGTTAAAATGCAAGTTATGGACGTTCCTAAGCGGAACAAAAACGATATGGTTCAAAGTTTAGAAAATGGCTGGGCGGTGCCTTTTTTCATCAGCCCAGCCTTTGGCTGCCTTGAGCAAAATGTGTGCATACAGAATCTCGCGTGCCTTGTGTTTGCCGACACGCACTATTCGCAAGAGTTGCTTGCGTTGATCAGAGCGCAGTTTGACTTTCCTTTTCTTGGACATGCACCAAGAATACTAGACAAAATTAAATAGTCAAACTACTAGTGTGCGCGGTGTTTGTGCGCTTGCCACGCTTGGAGTAAGCGGGCGTGATTCTTTTTGATGATTTTGAGCGCATGATTCAACTCCTTTTCATCCAGAGTGTGCCCTATTCGTTCGATTGCAATTTCTGGATCCAACCAAATCTTGGGGTCGCCGGCGTCGTTTTGCATCCCCCTTGCCCACATGCACGCTTGCCCGATTTTCGGACGAGGCATCGTAGCTATGAAACCAGAAAACAAATTGCCCTTGCTTGAAAACGCGTGGACTCATTATGGTCTCGTTTACACTGCCAACGCTTTTTCGCGCAACGGCTCGATGACACCTCTCATCAAACTCGATGCGTTCAGGATTGCGACGCCCAATAATTCTCCGTTTGCGCCCAATTCCAAATGGATGCCTGGCGATATTTCAACGACTTTTTCTTCCTGCCCCTTTTGTGCGAAATAGAGAATATCGAGTTCACGGGCATAAGAAGGTTCATCCGAAACTCACGCAGCATTATTCTATCGCACTCAACCCGGCTTGCCAAAACCACTTTTGCCTTTCTACTTTTCGCTTTTGCCTTTCGTCGCCCCCGCCATCATCAACCCCAACTCGTCCACCGGCGTGTTCGGCTCGACGATGCCGACGATTTCGCCTTCGTACATCACCGCGATGCGGTCCGCCAGCGCCAGCACTTCGTCGAGGTCTTCGCTGATCAGCAAAATCGCAGTGCCGCGCCCGCGCTCCTGAATCAACCGCTTGTGGATGTACTCGGACGCGCCAATATCCACGCCGCGCGTCGGTTGCGCCGCAATCAACAATTTCGGCTGACGCGTCAATTCGCGCGCCATGATCAATTTTTGAATGTTGCCGCCGGACAGCGACTTGACCGGCGTATCCAGCGTCGGCGTTTTCACGTCGTACTCGCGCACGAGGCGCGTCGCATGTTTTTGAATCTTGCCGAAATTCAGCAGGACGCCATCCGCTAAACCGGGGTCGGCGTGCGTTTCGAGAATCGCATTTTCCTGCACAGTGAAATCGCGGATCACGCCCATCGTCATGCGCTCTTCGGGAATGAACGCGACGCCGGCGGCAATCATTGCGGCAGGCGCGTGATTTGTCATCTCGTTGTTCAGCACCTTGACCGAACCGCTGGTCGCGCGCCGCAACCCCACAATCGTTTCGGCGAGTTCGCGTTGCCCGTTGCCGGAAACGCCGGCAACTCCCAAAATTTCGTTCGCGCACACGGATAGCGATAAATTTTTTACGGCGGGTAGCCCCTTGTCGTTGAGCGCGGATAATTTTTCCACGCGCAACACCGCCATTTCCGACGGACATTCCGGCTTGTCCCACACTGTCACCACATCGCGCCCGACCATCATCCGCGCCAGATCTTTTTGCGTGGTGTCCTGGGTTGCCACCGTGCCGGCAACCCGCCCATCGCGCAACACCGTCACGCGGTCGCTGATCGCCATCACCTCGTGCAATTTGTGGCTGATGAAAATGAGCGAGTGCCCGGTGTCCGTCAACTTGCGGAGCGTAACGAACAATTCGTCCACTTCTTGCGGCACCAGCACTGCCGTCGGCTCGTCGAGGATGAGGAGCGCGGCGTCACGGTATAACGCCTTGAGAATTTCGACGCGTTGTTGTTGCCCGACGGCGAGTTGCCACACCAGCGCGTTCGGGTCCACGCGCAATCCGTATTGCTCCGAAAGTTCGCGCAGGCGTTGGCTGACTACATCCAGATCGGTCAACGGTTCGCGCGACGACGCCAAGCCCAGCGCGACGTTTTCGGCGACGGTAAAGGGCGGCACGAGTTGAAAATGCTGATGCACCATCCCAATCCCTTGCCGCAACGCGTCGGTCGGCGATTTGATCCGAATCGGCTGACCGTTGATCAAAATTTCGCCGGCGTCCGGCTTGTACAAGCCGTAGAGGATTTTCATCAGCGTGGATTTGCCCGCGCCGTTTTCGCCGAGCAAGGCGTGAATTTCGCCGGCACGCACGTCGAAAGAAATATTGTCGTTTGCCAAAACGCCGGGAAAGCGTTTGGTGATGCCGCGCAGTTCGACTGATTGGATGGTGGTCATAGGACACCTGCCGCAAGTAGAATCGTGGTGCGTGTTGCGTATTACGTATTACGTATTGCGTATTACGCCACACGCACCACGTAATCCATTTTATTTGACGCCCGTTTGAATCTTGCCGTCAATCAAACCCTGGACAGTGTCGTCCGCGAGTTTCTTGACGTCGGCGGGCAGCGCATAGTCTTTGTTGTAATCAATCACGAGCACTTTGTTTTTGAGCGTGCCGATCATCACCTCGCCGCCCAACTTGCCGGCTTTGGTGTTGTCAATCATTTGTTTGATGAACGGCGACCAATCGTAGACCTGGTTGGCAACAACCACTTTGTTGGCGAGCGAAGTCTGCGCCGATTGATTGCCGAACCACAGCACGTTCTTGTCTTTGGCGACCGAGATCGCGCCGACCACGGCTTGCGACGTGCCGGTAAGCACGTCCGCGCCGGCGGCGATCATCGTTTGTGCGGCTTGCGACATCAACGCCGCATTGTTGAAATCGTTCGTGAACGTCTTGGCAACCTTGATGTTCGGGTTCGTCGCTTTCGCGCCGGCTTCAAAACCCAGGATGGTCAAGTTGCCGTCGCCCGCCGGGACGGGTCCAATTGCGCCCACCGAGCCGCTCTTGGAGAGTTTCGCCGCGATCACGCCTTCGACGTAACCGCCCTGATCGGACTGCACGGTGTACGCGTTGATGTTCTTGACGCCTTTGCTGGCGAACGTATCAGCCGCCGTGCCCCACGCAAACGCAGTCTTGGGGAAATCGGGCGCGATGTCGGCGAGCGACGCGCCGTACTGCGAGCCGTGCGCGATCACAAGATCGAACCCTTTGCCGGCGTAATCCCGAATCGCGGCAGCGGCGTCGGGCACGTTGCCCAAGCCATCGGTGTACGCAAACTCGAATTTGTCCTTGCCCAGTTCAGTTTGCACTTTGGTCAACGCATCCACCATGCTTTGGCTAAACGCGAGATCGTTTTTCGCGCTCGGCATAATCACGGCAACGCGGAACGGTTTGGCGGCGGCGGCGGCAGTGGGTGCAACCGTCGGCTTGGGCGCTTCAGTTGGTTTCGGCGCATCCGTCGGCTTGGGCGCGTCGGTCGGTTTCGGCGCGGCAGTCGGCGGCACAGCCGTTGGCTTGGGCGCTTCGGTCGGTTTGACTTCAGGCGCTTTGGTGGGCGGCGCGGCAGTGGGCGCCGGGGTCGGTGCGGGCGCGCACGCGGCAATGGTGGCGATGATCGCAATCAGCGCCAAAACAAAAAGCAAGCGTTTCATTCTTCTTCTCCTCCGAAAAAATAATTGGACAGTTTGATCGTACGTGAGTTGGATTGTCAGTTCGAGTTTCGATCACCACCTTTCATGCAAATTGCGAGGGGCGAAGCCATGATTTGCTCTTCGCCTCGCGCCCCTTGCTATTCTCCTCGCTCGAACGGTTTCGTTAACGCGGCGGGTTGCGTCACGACGGAGCGCGCGGCGAAAACGAGCGCGACAATCGTCAACACATACGGCATCATCAACGCAATGTCCGACGGAATTGGGATGCCGAGCGTTTGAATCCATAATTGCAAAGCGTTGACCATACTGAACAGCAAACACCCCAGCATCACGCGGTACGGTTTCCACGCGCCAAAGTAGACGAGCGCCACGGCGATGAATCCTTGCCCCGCCGTAATATTCTGCTGGAACATGTTGAGCAACGCAATCGAAAGCGACGCGCCCGCCACGCCGGACAATCCGCCGCCAATCATCAACGTCGCGTAACGCATCCGCGCGACGCTGATGCCGAGCGAGTCCGCCGCTTCCGGATTCTGCCCCACCGCTCGAATCTTTAAGCCGAACGTCGTCCGGTTCAGCACAAACCACGCCACGGGCACGAGCAAAAACGCGCCGTAGACCAAAATATTATGGTTGAAAAAAATGTGACCGATCACCGGCAGGTCGCTCAGCACCGGGATTGCCACATCGCCAAAGCCCTTGAGAATTTGCGGCGACTTGACGGTGACGCGAAAGAGCAAATCGCTAAAGCCCAGCCCGAACAAATAAACGCCGATGCCGCTGATCCCTTGGTCGGCTTTGAGCGTCACGCTGATAAACGCCGTCGCCACGCCCATCACCATGCCGACTAGGATCGCGGCGAGCAAGCCCAGCCACGGGTCTTCGGTTTTCAACACGACGATATAGCCCGCATACGCCGAGACCAGCATAATACCTTCGACACCCAGGTTCAGCACCCCGCTAATCTGTCCGAAGGTTTCGCCAATCGCGGCATACAAGTACGAAGTCGCCAGCCGCACGCCCGAAGTGAGAATCCCAATGAGAACGTTCAGAGAAAAGAGATCGCTGATCATCTGAATTCCATTTCAGATTTATGATTTATGATTTATGATGGGTAGAGATTGCAAGTCATAAATCGTAAATCATAAATCATAAATTCCTACGTGGTTTCCGCCTTCACTACGGACGCACGCGCCTCGTCCACCCGCTTGACGCTGCGCTTTTGCGCCCAAATTTGACTGGCAACGACAAAGACGACGATCAAACCGTCGAGCGTGATGACGAACGCGGACGGCACTTGCACGGTACGCTGGAGACTATTCGCGCCGACGAGTAACGCGCCGAACAAAAACGACGCCGGGATCGTGCCCAGCGGATGCAAACTGCCGAACAGCGCGGCGACGATGCCGTTAAACCCGGCGTTGCTCGTGAAACTAATCGTGCCGCCCTCGCTGAACAACCGATGCGGCGTCACGCCATACAATTCGACCGCGCCGCCCAAGCCCGCCAACGCACCGCTCAGCAGAAACGCCAACAGTTGATAGCGTTGCACCGCAATCCCAGCGTAGCGCGCCGCCTTGGGATTGAACCCGACCGCGCGAATGCGATAGCCAATCGTCGTGCGCCACAGCAAAACGTAGATGAGCGCGGCGATCACTACGCCCAACAAAATGCCGCCGTGAAAACTAGTCGGCACCCAGCGCCACAGATCGGAGGCGGCGGGCAACCGTTGCGTCTGCGGAATCTTGATCGCCTTGTCGGCAGTCGTTGGATCGATCAAGACACCGGTCAGGAGAAATGTCATGATAAAGCCGGCAATCGAGTTGAGCATAATCGTGCTCAACACTTCGTTGACGTTGAACTTGACCTTGAGCACGCCGGCAATGCCGCCCCAAAACGCGCCGCCCACAAACCCGGCGAACAAACCAGCCGGCACGAGAAACCACGCCGGCGCATCCTGAAACGTGAGTGCGACCGCCGTCGCAAATAACGCGCCGATCACCAGTTGCCCTTCGCCGCCGATGTTGATCACGCCGCACCGGTACGCAATGCACGTGCCCACGCCAACGAACAGCAAGGGGCACGCCTTGACCATCGTGTTCGCCAGCGAGTTTGTGCTCCCGAACGCGCCTTGCATCATCGCCGCGTACGCCTCGAGCGGGTTTGCGCCCAACGCGAGCAACATGAGCGCGCCGACGAGCAAGCCCAAACCACCGGCAATCAGCGGAACGATAATGGGATTCAGTCGAGAGAAATCAAAATTTTTCATTATCCAATCTGCTCCAGCATAGAGTCGCAAAGGGAAGGAATGTGCCGCAAATCCAAGAAGGGGAGCCAAACGTCGCGGCACGAAAGCATCACGCCTGCGCGTGTTGCCTCGCCTAACGAGGAAGATCGAGTCCGATCCCAGCGTTTCGTCACCATAGCCGGTATCCGTTTCGGGAATTTCGCAAACAAATCACACGGAGAAAACAGGGATTATACGCTCGTTTGCGAACAGGCAAGCGGCACTTTTCGACAAGCGGGGATGCTTGACGCCGTTGCGCGCCCCAGTGCGCGCCGCGACCGATTGCCGGGGTTTACGCCAAGCGCATTTTAGCACAATTTAAAGTGCAATGCAAAGTAAAGGCGAAGCATTTTTTCGACGCGCGTGCGGTCAAAAAAATGCTTCGCCCTCGCATGGCACTCAACCCGCGCACCGCTCAACTGGGGGGGGGTGTCGGTTTCGGCTCCGCCGCTTTGACAATCACTGGTCCCAATTCACCGGGCAATTGCCTGTGCATCCCATCGCAAAATGGAAATTTCCCCGACTTGAAACAGCGGCAAAGCGCGCACTGTTCGCCCGGCTCTAGCTCAACATTCGTCCGCACATGTCCCATGCGTTCCTCGTTGGTGTACGTTGCCATAATCCTTCTCCTCGATTTACTTTCTCCCAAAGTCTGTGGGGATTTCGCCCCACGCATCCGTCTCCCATTTCAAAATCCGATTCGTGTACCACAGTACCTTCGCCAAGCCCCAAAAATGATCCGCGAATCACGAATCTGCGCTAATTTTGACAGTGTAGCATGTCCACCGATTTAGTTCACCGCCGAGACGCAGAGAACGCAGAGAACGCAGAGTTTTTATATTTTTCTCTCGGCGGTGAAATTGGGTGGCTTGGCGGTAGCCGTGCTACAGTGTCCTAATTTTGTTTTTTTATTCGCGCGATTCGCGTAATTCGCGGATAAAAATCGAGCGGAAAAGATTTGTCAAAGATAGCGTGTATCGGTGCGCGCTTTTCACTCGACGTAGAATTTCGGTCGCTTTAGCGCGCGCGCCGTTCGGTGCGCCACAAGCCGGCTTGAATCGAAACGCCAATCAAGCACAGCACGAGCACGACGAACAAGGTCAGCACGCCGTTGCGCGGCGAAAACACGTCCGCGATAATCAGCGCGCCGTTCAGCGAGGACAGAACGATCAACGCCCAATCGAACAGCACCGCGACGAACACAGCGCCGAGAACGCCGCCGATGATAAAGGGCAACCAGGCGACGTGCATCAATTCCAGACCCAGGGCTTGCGTCAAGGCAACAAGCAAATAGCCGCCGGCGATAAAGCCGACCACGCCGACGACCAGGTTTTGCAACGCCAGCGCCAGCAACGCGCCGAGCACGCCGCCGAGCAACGCAATCCCAATCACCAGCAAATCGGACTCGCCGCGAAACACGCGCGTCGCCACGAGCACGCCAAACTCGAACCCGAGCGCGGCGACGAACAGCCAAAAGAGTTTGCGGCCCAGCGTCAGCGACGCCGCGCCCGCGAGCAAACGCAATCCTGCGGTCAGCATCTTGCCTCCTCAATCAATGTTGCGCCGGCGGCGACCGGGGATCCAACTGCGCCACGATCATCCCGGCGAACATCAACGCGCAACCGAGCAAGCCGCGCGGCGGCAAAGTTTCGCCCAACAGCAACCACCCGCCCCACACGGCAAACACCGTTTCCAAACTCAGAATGATCGCCGCTTGCGCCGGCGGCGCATCTGTCTGCCCCACCACTTGCAACGTATACGCGACGCCGACCGACAACACGCCGGCGTAGAGAATCGGCAATGCCGCGTTCACGACCTCGCTTGGGCGCATCGGCTCGAACGCGAATGCCGCGCCAAAACTGAGCACGGAACAAATGGCGAATTGGATCAGCGCGAGACGCAACGCACCCACGCGCGGCGCAAACTGGGCGATGAGATGCACGTGCACCGCCCAGAAGAACGCGCCCGCCATCACCCACAGATCGCCCGGCGCAATTGTGAACGCTTCGGTCACGGTCAAGCAGTACAAACCGATCAGCGCGCAGACCGCGCCGAGCCACGTCCAACGTCCGACGCGTTGCCGAACCGCCAAGCCCATCAACGGCACGAGGATCACGTACAAGCCGGTGATGAACCCGGCTTTGCCCGCCGTTGTGTAAACCACGCCGATCTGTTGCAACGACGCGGCGATGAACAAGATGACGCCGGTGACGCCGCCGCCGATCAGCAAGGTCTTGCCATTCGTCGCCGGCAAACCGGCGCGCGTGATCAGCGCGATGGGAATCAGCGAGAGCGCGCCGAACGCAAACCGGATCGCGTTGAACGCCAGGGGCCCAATGAATGCCATGCCTTCGCGTTGCGCGACAAACGCAAACCCCCAAATGAACGCCGCGAGCAAAAGCGCGAGTTCCGCTTTTAGGGTCTGGATGGATTGAGACAGGCGACTCATTGCCCGATCACAATGGCGACAAACAATTTTTCGGCAAGCGGATACTCGCGCCAGATGAGTAACGGGAATTGGGAAATCGGCATAACCCTATTCCTGCTCGAACGTTGTGCTGAGCGCGCCGGGCGGCGTGCCGCGCAACGATTGCCCAAGCGTGCGCGCGATGGCACCCATTGGGAGAACCACTTGTTCATCTTGGCTACTTGGACTTGAGCTCTTGGAGCCACCGCTCGACGGTTGCACGGTTAGCCGCCTTCGGGCTGAGTTCGAGAAATTTTGCCAAGTCCGCGATGGCTTCGGCTTTTTTTCCTTGCGCGCGTAACGCCGCACCGCGTCCGTAATACGATTCCGCCCAGCTGGGCTTGAGTTCAATCGCCTTGGTGCAATCCACGATGGCTTGCTCGTATGCGCCTCGGTCTTTTTCAATCTGGCAACGTCCCGAAAGGGACGATCCCGATTTGGGATCGAGCGTCAACACGTGATTGAAATCCGCCAAGGCGAGATCGGGTTTGCCCAGCCGATAGTAAATCCAGCCGCGCGTATCAACCGCGCCGGCATCCTTGGGATCTAATTCAATCGCCTTGTTTGCGTCGGGCAGTCCGCGCTCTGATTCACCCTTGAGAAAGTATGCCCAGGCGCGCCCGTTGTAGGGATAGCCATACTTGGGATCGAGTTCGATCCCTTTGGTATAATCCGCAATCGCCGGATCATAGTCGCCTTTTTGAGAAAAGACGTAGGCGCGATTGAGGTAGGCATCCATACTTTTGGGATCGAGTTCCAACGCGCGGTTGAAATCGGTGAGCGCGCGGTCATAGTCGCCTTTTTGGGAATAGGTCGCGCCACGCCCCACTACGGCGGCGATGTACTTGGGATCGAGTTCGATTGCCTTGGTGTAATCCGCAATTGCCGGATCGAAATTCGTTCGCAGGTAATACGTGGAGATGATCGCGCGATTGTAGTAGGCGTATTGATACTTGGGATCGAGTTCAATCGCCTTGGTGAAATTCGCCGATGCCTGATCGTAATTACCTTTTCTCAGATAAGCGCGCCCGCGCTCATTGTAGGCATCCGTGTAATCCGGTTTGATCTCGATGGCTTTGGTGAAATCCGCAAGCGCTTGATCGTAATCGCCTTTTCGGAAATAGGCACTGCCCCGGTTGCGCCAGGCAGTCGAGGATTTGGGATTGAGTTCGACGGCTCTTGTGTAATCCGCAAGCGCTTGGTCGGTATTGCCTTTTTGAGTATAGACCAAACCACGGTGAACATACGCCGCGACCATCTTGGGGTCAAGCACGATGGCTTGGCTCAAGTCCGCCAACGCCGGATCGGTGTTGCCCTTCACCAGGTAAACCGAGCCACGCACATAGTAGCCAGGCGCGCCCTGCGGATCGAGCTCCAGCGCCTTTTGAGCATCCGCAAGCGCCTCGTCGTATTTGCCTTGATTCCAGTATACCAATCCGCGCATGCTATATGCCGACGCATAATTTGGATCGAGTTCGAGCGCGCGCTTGAAATCTGCCAGCGCCGGATCGTAATTGCCTTTGCCCGCATAAGCCAAACCGCGTGTGGTGTAGGCGGAAGCAGATCGAGGATCAAGTTCGACGGCTTTTTCAGCGTCTGCCAACGCTTGATCGAAATCACCTTTATTGTAGGCAAACGCATAGCCGCGATCACTGTAGCCCGGCGCATACTTGGGATCGAGTTCCAGCGCCTTTGTGTAATCCGCAATCGCTTGGTCGAGATTGCCTTGCTTGTAATGCAAGGTCCCGCGCTGGTAGTAGGCGAGCGCATACTTGGGATCAAGTTCTATCGCCTTGGTGAAATCGGCAAACGCCTGCGCCCGGTTGCCTTGCCGCTCGAATGCAACCCCGCTTTTGTAGTAGACCGAGGCGTCCGGCGTCGCCGTCGGCACGGGCATACACGCCACAGCCAGAGCGGCAATCACAATGAGCAATCCCCACACTAACCCGGTTGTTAGCCACCCGACACTTTTGGGCAATCGAGTAATGGGACGCGGAAAACGCGGATGTACGCGGATTTTTTCCTCATTATCCGCGCTTGTCCGTGCTCGTCCGCGTCCAATTTCTAAAACTGTCGGGTAACTAGACCCGGTTGGCGAGTTTGCTTTTCTGCGCCGATGCTTGATTTTAGAGAACCGGTTTGTGGATTCGGTTGCATGGTTTGGCATCATCTTCTCCTTGAATTCGACGTATTCGATTTTGCAGGGAGTAGCGCGCTCCAACACATTCGGGGCGATGCTCCACGATTGACCGTGGCATTATCCTCAATCCGCAAACACCGGCACAAAGTCAAATTTGTTTACGTCCACCAAGCCGCGATCTGTCAATTTCAATTCAGGGATCACCGGCAAAGCCAGGAACGCCATCGCCATAAACGGCGCGTGCAAATCGGTGCCGAGATCGTACGCCACGTCCACCAAATTGTCCAACTGTTGCCGCACGCGTTCGAGCGGCTGATCGCTCATCAGCCCGGCAATCGGTAGCGGAACCCGCGCGAGCACCTTGCCGTTTTCGACGGCGACCAAGCCGCCTTGCATCGCGGCAATCGCGTGAGCCGCCGTCATCAAATCGTCGTCGTTCGTGCCGGCGACGATGATGTTGTGCGAATCGTGCGCGACGGATGAGCCAATCGCGCCGCGTTTCAGTTTCAAGCCGCGCACAAACCCCAAGCCGACGTTGCCGGTATTTTGGTGGCGTTCGATCACGGCAATTTTCAAAATATCGCGCTCAGGATCGGCAACGGCAAACCCGTCCTCGATGCGCGCGTCTTCGACGCTTTGCGTCGTCGTGATTTGATCCGCGACCATGCCCATCACACGAATTTTCCGGTGCCCGCCCGCCGGCAAGCGCACATCCACCTTGCTCCAGTTGACGTTCATCGAGTTGCGCACTTCGAGATGGCGCGGCGCTTCGCCTTGCGGCAGTAGCCGTCCGTTGCGCGCAACAAGCCGCCCACCGCGATACACCTGCTGAATAGTCAGGTTTTCAAAATTGTCGAACACGATCAAATCGGCGCGCAAGCCCGGCGCAATCGCGCCGCGATCGTGCAGGTGAAAATATTCGGCGGCGTTGAGCGTGGCGATTTGGATCGCCGTGATCGGATCGAGACCGCTTTGAATCGCGCTCCGCACGATGTAATCAATGTGCCCCTGATCGATCAAGTCCGACGGAAAGCGGTCGTCGGTGACGAACAACATACGCCGCGCATTTTTCGGCGTGATGAGCGGAAAGAGCGCCTTGGAGTTTTGCGCGTTCGACGCTTCGCGGATCATCACGTACATCCCCAGCCGAATTTTTTCGCGCGCCTCGTCGAGCGTGGTACATTCGTGATCACTGCCGATACCGGCGGCGACGTACGCGGCGAGGTCGCGCCCGGAGACGCCAGGCGCGTGCCCGTCAATGCGCCGGTTGAAGAACGCGCGCAGTTTGTCGAGCGTTTCGGGATCGCGGAACAGCACGCCGGGATAATTCATCATTTCGCCCAAGCCCAGCACCCAGGGATCGTTTTTAAAGCGAATCAAATCGGACCAGCGCAAAATGCCACCGTTCGTTTCGAGGTGCGTGGCGGGCACGCACGACGGGACCATCACATAGACGCTGAACGGCGTGTACTTGCTGGCTTCGAGCATAAACTCGATGCCTTCGACGCCGAGCACGTTGGCAATTTCGTGCGGGTCAATGATGACGGAGGTGGTGCCGTGCGGCACGACGGCGCGCGCAAATTCAAAGGGCGGCACCATCGCGCTTTCGATGTGCACATGCGCGTCAATGAATCCCGGCGCGATATAGTGCCCCTGCAAATCGACCACGCGTTGCGCGGGATAATCGTCGCCCAAGCCGGTGATGCGCGAGTGCGTAATCGCCACGCCGGTCTCTTCGATCTCGCCGGAAAAAACATTGACGACGCGCGCGTTCTTCAGCAGCAATTCAGCCGGCTCTTCGCCGCGCGCGGTTTTGATGAGGGTTGAGATTTCCATGGGGGTTATCCTTCTTTCTCCTTTACGTCACGAACGATCTGGGGCTACTAACTCAAATTTTCCAAATCCGCCAAATCTTGTTTACGCCCAACTGTCTTTTTGACTTTCATCAAATTTTCGGGGCTGAACATTCTAGTCATTTGCGTTTAACGACGCGATAAACTCTTTGAAATCTGGGCTGAATACCGTACTTCCACCGATGATATTCTTGGCGAATTTCTTCTAACGCCGCTAACCGTTCCGCGTAAGGGCGCGCCTGTCAGTACGCGAAATCATTTTTATTTTCGCGCAACGAAATTTTCGTGACGACTTTTTTAATTGCCGCTATCGCGCCCCCGCCCGCTCCACCATCTCTTTCGCAATCCGATTGTGCCGCGCGATCACCGGCATCACGTCGAGCGTTTTTAGATCGCCGTCCTCGACGATGACGCGCCCATTGATGACGGACAAATCCACACGCGGCGGCGTGCAAAACACGAGCGCCGAAACCGGGTCGTGCAACGCGCCGGCAAAATCGAGCCGATTCATTTTCACCGCGATGAAATCCGCCGCCTTGCCCGGTTCGAGCGCGCCAATGTCGTCGCGCCCCAGCACACGCGCGCCGCCGAGCGTGCCCAGTTCGAGCGCTTGCCGCGCAGTCAACGCTTTCGGATCACCACTCACCCGTTGCAACAACATCGCTTGGCGCGACTCGGCAAGCATGTGCGATGAATCGTTCGACGCCGAGCCATCCACGCCCAAGCCGACCTTAACGCCGGCGTTCAGCATTTTCACAATCGGTGCGATGCCGGACGCGAGCCGCATATTCGAGGACGGGCAATGCGCGATGCCGACGCCGGCTTTGCCGTACCGCGCAATCTCGCTGTCGTTCACCCAGACGCTATGCGCGAACCACACATCGTCGCTGAACCATTCGAGATGCTCGGCGTAATCCACCGGGCGATAGCCAAATTTTTGCAAACAAAAATCCTCTTCGTCGCGCGTCTCGGCGAGATGCGTGTGCAAATGCACGCCGTACGCGCGCGCGAGTTGCGCCGATTCGCGCATCAAATCCGGCGTGACGCTGAACGGCGAACACGGCGCGAGCGAGACGCGGCACATCGCGTACGGTTTCGGATCGTGGAACGTTTCGATGACGCGGCGCGAATCGCGCAGAATCGCGTCTTCGGAATCACACACGCGGTCGGGCGGCAAGCCGCCTTGCGATTCGCCGAGCGACATCGAGCCGCGCGTCGGATGAAAGCGCATTCCGATTTCGTGCGCCGCACGAATTTCATCGTCGAGTTTGGAACCGTTTGGGAAAAGATAGAGGTGATCGGCGGCGGTCGTGCATCCGCTCAACACGAGTTCGGCGAGACCGACAAGCGCGCTCGTGTAAACGGCATCGGGCGTCAGTTCTGCCCAGATCGGGTAAAGTGTTTTGAGCCAGTGAAAGAGATCGGCATCTTGTGCGGCGGGGATGGCGCGCGTTAAGGTTTGGTAGAGGTGGTGATGCGTGTTGACGAGACCGGGGAGGACGACCATCCCGCGCGCGTCAATCACGCGGTCAGCCGTCGGGGGCAGTTCACTCGTCGCGCCAATTTGCTCGATCATATTGTCGCGCACAAACAACGCGCCATCGTAAAGTTCGCGGCGCGTCGCATCCATCGTCAAAATCACATCGGCATGTTTGAGGAGCAGGGTCGGCATGGACTTGGCCTTGTCGCAAAAAATTTGAGGGCGATTTACTGCATCGAGTACGCTTGATCGTGGGGACCAACGGTTAGAAACACAACCGTTTGATCAGGCAAACCTTCGCAAAAACAGTATTCACATTCCGGTTCGTTGCGACATTCTTCGCAAACGACAAAGATAATTCGAAAATTCATTCCAACATGTGCGCTACGACAACCTTTGAGATTGATCGCGCCCGGCGGATGACCCAAATGCCCGGTGTTTGTGTAAGGATCATCGGAAACGCGCTTGACCTGTTTGAAAATACGCTCGCGTATATTTGCATAGCGTTTGATGTCTTTTTCGAAACGCGGCAGGTAATGGCGTTGATAACTCATTCGCCCCAAACCTCTTTGTCCGAAAGCAATCGAATGTTGCCTGCTTGCTGATCGTGGCGAATTTCGACTAATGCTTGATAGAGGGACGATTCGGGATTCAATTGCCAGTCTTCTGTTTCCGTCGCAAATTTCGCAAGTTCATCATGCACAATTTCACGCACGACTTGGCGCAACATTGCTTTCAGTTCGCGCTTTTTAATGACAATCATATCCGGGACAGTTGTTCGAGCCATGTTTCACCTCGTTTGAAAACATTATAGCACACTCCCAAACGTAAGCAAAGATTTACGATTTTGCCGAATCGCGCTATAATCGCGGCATGAATATCCTAGACCGCTATATTCGCCAAACGATTTTTGCGCCGCTCGGCAAAGCCGGACAGGAAAGATTATTGTCCGCGCGCGTCGCGATCATTGGTTGCGGCGCGAACGGGAGCGTGATGGCGAACACGCTCGCGCGCGCCGGCGTCGGCTCACTCGTCATTGTGGATCGCGATTTCGTCGAGTTGCATAATTTGCAACGCCAGATGCTGTTCGACGAAGACGACGTGGCGCGCGGCACGCCGAAAGCGATTGCCGCCGCCCAAAAATTGCGCCGCGTTAATTCGACCATCCGAATCGAGGGTCTCGTCAGCGATGTGAATGCGGAAAACATCGAAGACCTGATTGCCGGCGCGACATTGGTGATGGACGGCACCGACAATTTCGAAACGCGTTTCCTGATCAACGACGCGTGCGTCAAACACCGCGTACCCTGGGTGTATGCCGGCGCGGTCGCCAGTTACGGCATGACGCTGACAATCGTGCCGCGCGAGACCGCGTGCTTGCGCTGCGTGTTTCCGCGCGAACCTGCGCCCGGTTCCATGCCGACGTGCGACACCGCGGGCGTCCTCGCGCCAATCGTCAACGTGCTGGCAAGCATCGCCAGCATGGAAGCGATCAAATATCTTGCGGGCGCGGGCACGCGCAATGCCGGCATTATCAACGTGGACCTGTGGGATAATTCCTTCGATCAATTTGCGATTGCGCGGCGCGAGGAGTGTCCGACCTGCGGCAAAAATCAGTACGATTATTTGAGCGGCGCACGTCATGGCGCGCGCACGGCGTTGCTGTGCGGACGGAATGCGGTGCAGATCAACCCGGGGCACGGTCACGCGCTCAACTTGCAGACGTTGGCGGAACGCTTGCGCGGAACGGGCAAAGTTTCCGTGAACGAATATCTGCTGCGCTTGGAACTCGACGCAAATGAGATCACGGTCTTTCCGGACGGGCGCGCGATCATCAAAGGCACGGACGATGCGACAGCCGCGCGCAGTTTGTATGCCAAGTACGTAGGAATTTAGGACGCCCGCATTCGTTAAAGACCAATGTGACGTTGCACGGCGTCTCAAAAATGGGATCACCGTGTCCCGCGCCCTACCCAGAAACTTGGCACATCGAGCAGAGCGAGACGCTTCGCGTCACTCCGTTCGACATGACAGTTTCTGATCTTGAACACGCTTCGCGCGCCCCGCGGCGGTATGCGCGAAGCGTCTCGAAATGACCGAATTGGTTTGTCAACGGGCTTGCACCAACCGGATCACGTTATTTGCCCGCGATGCTGACTTGCTCGATCAGCAAACTCGGCGCGCCAATGCTCAGCCCCATCGCGCCTTGCCATTCCAGGTCGTTCCCGATGCCGCGCACGTTCAACAGCAGATCGGTCAGATTGCCGGAGATGGTCACGCCGCGCACGGGGCGCGTCAGTTTGCCATTCTCGATCCACATTCCATTCGCGCCGAAACTAAATTCACCGCTGATCGGATTCGCCGTGTGCAGATTCATCAAGTTGCGAACCCACAAGCCGTGCGCCACATTTGCGCGCAGATCGGCGGGCGCAACCGGACCGGCTTGCAACGCGAAATTCGATACCGCCACATCGGGCGGCGCTTTGAACGACGCGCGCGCCGCGTTACTCGTCGAAGCCGCGCGCGCTTGCCGCGCGGTGTGCGTCGTGTGCAAATAATTTTGCAGTACGCCATCCGCCACCACCACCGTGCGCCGGCTCGGCACGCCCTCGTCGTCGAACGCGCGCGCCCCCGGTGCGCCGACATACGCGCCGTCGTCAATCAGCGTGATGCCCGCCCCCGCAACCGCTTGCCCAAGTTTGCCGGCGAACAACGACTTGCCTTTCAACACTTGGTCGGCGCGCACGAGGTTGGCGATAATGCCGAGAAACGCCGCCGCCATCCTGGGTTCGAGCACGATGCTCGCGCGCTGGGTTGCCACATCGGTCGCGCCAAGCATTGTCACGGCGCGTTCCGCCGCGTCTCTGCCAATGGCGCACGCATCAAATTCTGCGTAGCGCCGTTTCGTATCCATCCCGCCGCCCACTTGTTGCTCCGCGCCCTGCCGCGCAAGCACCATCGCCGAGCCGCCGCACAAATTATTGCATTGTTCGACCGCAATGCCACGCGTGTTCGCCAGCGCTTCCGTCACAACGCGCTCGCGGTACGACACGCGCCGCGTCAACACGATGCGCGCATCGTACTCCTTTGCCGCGCGTTCGACGGCAAAGGCGCGCTCGATCTTTTCGTCGGCAGAATGACGATCCATTTCGGGATCAAAACCGTCCGCCGCCGGCGCGCCTGTTTCCGGTTCGGCAAAGCCGGCGCACGCGTCACGATCCGAAGCGCGCGCCACCTCGACGGCGCGCTGCGCCGCGCGGCGCAAACTCGCCGCATCGAAATCCGTCGCGTACGACAAGCCCACCCGCCCGTCCACCAGCGCACGCACCGACAGACCCAGGTCTTCGGCTTGCTTGATCGTCTCGACCTGCCCACTGCCCACTTCAACCGTCAACACGCGCGACCTTGCCAGGTACGCTTCCGCTTCATCCGCGCCCGCCGCACGCGCCAGTTCTATCGCTTGGCGCACCGTATCGAGATTTGTCATAGCCATCTTGAATTTCTCCACGCGCTAACGCATCGTTTCCGACATGCCTGCGACAATGCCGCCGACCACGATTTCCGGCACGCGTACCGTCGGAATGCCGTGCGCCACCGGTGCGCCTTGCTCATACTTGCCGCACATGCCAATGCGCGTGGGACCCGCATCGTTGCCCACGCGATCAATAATCTTCAGCACCGCCGGCCCGTTGCCGATCAACGTCGCGCCGCGCACCGGTTCCGTCACCTGCCCATTTTCGATCAAGAATGCCTCTTGCACTTTGAACACAAATTCGCCGGAGACAATGTTGACCTGCCCGCCGCCCATTTGTTTGACGAGCAACCCGCGCGCGACACTGTGAATGATCGCCGCGGGATCGTCCTGACTGGGCAACATCAGCGTGTTCGACATACGCGGCATGGGCAAGTGACGAAACGTTTGCCGCCGCCCACTGCCATTCGGCGCGACGCCCATCTCGCGCGCCGTGGTACGGTCGTGCAAATAATTTTTCAAAATTCCATTTTCGATCAAGACCCGGCGTTGTGCCGGCGTGCCCTCGTCATCGCACCCCAGCGTGCCGTTCAATCCTGGGATCGTGCCGTCGTCCACAATGGTAACATTCGCGCTCGCCACCGGTTGCCCGATTTTGCCGGCGAACACCGACATGGGTTTACTCGGCAAATTGAAATCCGCTTCCATGCCGTGCCCCATTGCTTCGTGCACCAACACGCCGCCGGCTACCGCCGCGCACACGACCGGCATCACGCCCGCCGGTGCGGGCTGCGCGCGCAACATTCGCAGGGCGCGCTCCGCCGCCGCACGCGCGAGGCGCTCGCTCACGCCGTCTGCCACCTGTTCGAACCCTGCCAACCCGCCGGTGGATTCAAACGCGGTTTGGATCACATCGTTCTCGCTGGCGACGACGGTCAGGTTGAACATCGTTCGCACGCGCCGATCCTGCGCGACTTCTTCGAGCGAGTTGATGATCGTCACGTCTTGAATCGAATCGGTGTACGTCGCCGTGACCTGGCGAATCGCCGCGCCCGCGCCGCGCGCCACGCGGTCAGCGGCGCGCACCACCGCAACCTTGTCCGCGAGCGGCACGCCGTCCGGCATGATGCGATAGTGCGCGAGCGGGCGCATCGCCACGCCGCGATCCAACGCGGCGACAAATGCGCCGGTTTGCCCAACGCGTTGATTGGCGGCAACATGCGCCAGCCGCAGAGCTTCGACAATGGCTTGACGCGAGAAATCGCTCGTGTAAACATACGCCGCCGTTTTGCCGACAAACACGCGCACCCCCAAGCCGGCTTCTTCACCTGCGCTCAACTTGTCGAGTTTGCCGTCATCCAAAACGACGAGCGTATCCACACGGCGTTCCGCGAAAATTTCCGCCCAGTCACCCCAGTAGGCGCGCCCGGCATTGAGCGCGGCGACGAGCACATTCGGATCGAGAGTCATAGCTCCTCCTTGCCAAAATTATTTTACCGTTGCGCTTGGGCGCGGACGCGTTCATCTTCCATTTTGAGCGCGACGTAAATCGTTTGATGCACCGGCGTTGCCACACCCTTTGCCGCGCCGAGCCGAACAATCGCGCCGCTCATCGCGTCAATTTCCAGCCGCTTGCCGGCTTCCAGGTCGAGTTGCATCGAAGGTTTCGCGCCCGGTTTCAAGTTCAGCGTAAATTGATATTGCCGCTCGACAATATCCGCATCCAGTTCGACGCCTTGCGCCACGCCAACCGCGCGCGTCTCTTCCATCGCGGCGCGCAACAGGTCGCGCGCTTGCGGCATTTGGAAAAGTTCGTGCGGCGCGGTGCGCGCGAGCGACGCCAAACCGGAAGCCGACGCGATAAAAACGAGTTTGTGCCACAAGGGTTTGCGCCCGTCGGGCACAGCAGTCGCTTCGACACCGGTGCTTTTCAACAGCGCGACGAATTGCTCGACCCGCGGCGTGATGCCGGGCGCAAACACTTCGCCGACAAACGAATTGCGAAACGGACTCTTTTGCTCGATCACGCCGGGCGCGGCAATGTTCGACACAACCTGGGTCGGCGCGACGATCACCTGCGCTGTGCCGATCCGCGCGGCGATGTGATCGTGATTGTCCACGCCGTTTTGGAACGTGACGACGGTGGTCTGCGCGCCGATCA
>CAIKBD010000252.1 GCA_903825565.1 uncultured Anaerolineales bacterium
AATTCCCTCGCCCCTATTGGGGAGAGGCGCTAGCGCGTCCGTAACGCGGCGGGACGCCGCACGGATGTCGCGCGAGCGGGGTGAGGGGTGATGTCAAGCGACTTTTGAAAAGCCGTGTTCGCGGCGGGTGGGCGGCATAATTTTGGCGCGGCGCGAAACGCGCGGCGGGCGTTTGTCAAAACGTTCTCGTGTTCTTGTCCCGTCCACTTGCGCCGCTGGCGGGACGCGTTCCGCTACAACCCAGGTTTTAGCGTGCGAAAAACCGATGGTTTGCTTGCAGTCTCAATGTATGTTATACTTTCCCCCGCACACAAGGGTCGGCGGTCGCGTGGCGCATCCCAGCGTTCAAGCGCGCATGGTTTGACCCGGCAAGAAAATGTCCAAGGAGAAATGAATGAAGTCCAAATCTATGCTGATCCTGCTTGCGGTAAGCGTCTTTGCGCTGTGCCTCGCCGCATGTGGGCCCAGCGTTGTTCCAACCCCTACCCCCACGGCAACGCCCGCGGCGACAGCGACGGCAGTTCCGCCCACCGCCACCGCGCGACCCAGCGCCACATCCGTTCCACCTACCGCGACCCCGCCCCCGACAGGTACGCTAACCCGCGTGCCCAGTCCGACGACTACGCGGACGGCAACGCCGAGCGCCAAAGACATGATGATGGCTACCTTCAATACCGGCTTGGCAAAGATCAAAGGGTACCGCGTCAAAATTCCCGACGAAGGGCGCGAGGTGGATGTCCTGATGCCGGATCGCCTATTGCAACTCGGTATGGATCCGGTGATGATGATCGGCAGAACGGTGTACATGCTCGATGCGCGCGGCAATTTGCGCGTGGTGAATATGGGTAATATGACCGCACCCCTGGATCGCGCGAACCTGAATTGGCAACGCGATCAATTCGCGCAAGCAACCCAGGTGGTGGCGATGGGACCGGCGACGATTGACGGCGTGCCCTGCGTGGGCTATACCGCGACGCTCGTCACGCAAACCAAAATGGAACCCGTGCAAACGCCGGGCGCAACGCCCGTACTGACCAAAGTTACCGCGCCCGTCAAGATCTATTTCGGCTCGCAAGACGGTTTCCCGCGCAAAATCGAACTGGGTGCACCCACACCGTCCACGATTATTTTCTACGATTTTAACCAGGATATTGCGCCAATCGAACCACCCAACAAATGAGTTCACCGTTTGGTGAAACCCAAGCAGAGGTTAGAGATTTACCAATCTCTAATCTCTATTTTTAAGGAGACCTATGGCAAACCCATCCAAGTTTCATCCGAATCTCGTGCGCCAACTGCAAGCCCCAGCCATTGCGCCGGCGGCGCAAGCGGAGCCGCTTGGCGTCATCGTCAAGTATCGCACTGCCGCCTCAGTCGCCGCGCTCGGCGCAATTCCCGGCGTAACGGCTACGCGCCACGCGTACCGCCTGATCCCCGCAACCGCGTTGGTGGCAACACGCAGTGCGATTGATCTCTTGAGCGAACAAGACGATGTCGAATTGATTTGGTATGATCAGCCGGTGCACACCTGTCTCGATGTCTCCGCGCCGATCATCAACGCGCCCGCGCTTTGGCAGAAAAACCTGACAGGCAAAGGCGTCAAGGTTTGCATTGTAGACACCGGGATCGATCCCGCGCATCCCGATTTCGCCGGGCGCATCGCGCAATTTATGAACTTTACCTCGGATGGCATTCAGGGTGACGGCAACGGGCACGGCACGCATGTCGCCGGTATTGTGGGCGGCTCCGGCGCGGCGAGCAACGGCAAATACAAAGGCGTTGCGCCTGAGTGTTCGTTCTACATCGCCAAAGTGTTGAATAGCTACGGGATGGGCACGGAAGGCGACGTGATCGCCGGCGTCGAATGGGGCGTGCAAGTGGGCGCGCAAGTGATGAATCTTTCGCTCGGTGCGGACGGCTCGTGCGACGGCACGGATGCCATGTCGCTGGCGTGCGATGCGGCGGTGGCGCGCGGCGTCACGGTGTGCGTCGCCGCCGGCAACTCGGGCCCCAGCGGGCACACCGTCGGCTCGCCGGGATGCGCGCACAACATCATCACCGTCGGCGCGACCTCCAAGACGGATCAGATCGCGTACTTTTCTTCGCGGGGTCCTACGGCGGATGGACGGATCAAGCCGGAAATTTGTTTCCCCGGCGTGGATATTATCGCGTGTCGCGCGAAAAACACCTACATC
Source organism: uncultured Anaerolineales bacterium (assembly GCA_903825565.1). Classification (GTDB taxonomy): domain Bacteria; phylum Chloroflexota; class Anaerolineae; order UBA4142; family UBA4142; genus CAIKBD01. Next base: position 2,196 of record CAIKBD010000252.1, read on the forward strand.
GGCGGCAACGTCGGCGAATACTATACCACCTTGTCCGGCACTTCGATGGCGACGCCGCACGCGGCGGGCGCGTGCGCGTTGCTCCTGCAAGCCAACCCCCAGGCATCGCCGCAGACGATCAAGAACTGGTTGATGAACTCGGCAAAGAACCTGGGTTTGGATGCGAACACACAAGGCGCAGGGCGCGCAGATGTGCTGATGGCGTACTACCTAGGCCAGTTCGGAATCAGCAACGTGCAGTTCACGCCGACGAGTCTCGGTTCGGGTCAGTTGTTGAATGTGAGCATTACGATCCGCAATCAAGGTTCGACGCCGTTGGACACGCAGGGACCGGAACCGGGATTTATCTACGAAGAGGGCGACACGTTCCTCACGCGTGGCTATCCCGATGTCAAGGGCGCGCTCCGCATCGGCATTGATTTCGACGGGCGCACCGGTTTGGATCACCCGTATCGGTGGGGCTTTGGCACACCAATTATGCCCGGCGAAACGCGCACGATCACCGGCGCGATCCGCGTGAAAAATATCCAGACCCGCAATTATTGGGCGGGGCTGGTGCAGGAGCAAGTCGCGTGGATTCAAGATCGCCAAGGCGCGCAAGTGATCTCCGTCAACCCGGCGATTCACGTCGAGAGCGTCGCCTTTAGCCCGACGACGGTCGGCATGGGGCAGTTACTCGACGTGAGCATCGTCGTGCGGAACGACGGCGCGACGCCGTTGCAATCGCAGGGTCCCGAGCCGGGGTTTATCTACGACGAAGGCGATACATTCGTCTCGCGCGGTTTTCCGTCGGTCGCCAGCAACTATCGCGTCGGCGTCGAGTTCGACGGACATAGCGGGATCGATCATCCGTATCGGTGGGGCTTTGGCGCGACGCCGCTTGGCGCGGGCGAAACCCGCACGATCACCGGCGCGATCCGGCTCAAGGAACTGACGACGCGCAATTACTGGGCGGGCTTGGTGCAAGAGTATGTGGTGTGGGTTCAAGACCGGCAAGGCATGCAATCCATCCAAGTTGTCGAGACCAAGCCGAAACCACAAATCGTCAGCGTCACCTTGACGCCGACCGCGGTGGATGCCGGGCAAACCGTTGCGGTCAGCATCGTCGTGCGAAACGATGGCGACCAAGCGGTGGAGACGCAGGGACCTGAACCTGGGTTTATCTACGACGAAGGCGACACCTTCGCCACGCGCGGGTACGCCTCGCTTGCCGGCAAGTATCGCGTCGGCATTGATTTTGACAGCCGCGGCGGGATCGATCACCCGTACCGCTGGGGCTTGGGCACACCGCTCGCGCCCGGCGAAACGCGCACGATCACCGGCGCGATTCGGCTCACCAAACCCCAAGTCCAAAATTACTGGGCGGGCTTGGTGCAAGAGTACGTCGCGTGGTTGCAGGATCGGCAAGGCGTGCAGTTGATCACCGTCCGCTCCGGCGTGCGGATCGTCGCCGCGACGTTTACGCCGACCACGCTGAACCAGGGCGAAACGCTCAACGTGAGCATCACGGTGCAAAACAGTAGCGCGCAAGAACTGGCGACGCAAGGGCCCGAACCGGGGTTTGCGTACAACGAGGGCGACACCTTTGCCACACGCGGTTTCCCCGATGTGGGCGGCAACTATCGCGTGGGCGTAGATTTTGGCAGCCGCACCGGCGTAGACCACCCGTATCGGTGGGGCTTGGGCGCGCCGCTCGCACCCGGCGAAACGCGCACGATCACCGGCACGATTCGCTTGAACACGTCGCAAGCGCAACAATACTGGGCGGGTTTGGTGCAAGAGCATATCGCGTGGTGGCAAGATCAAGCCGGCGCGACGACGATTATCGTCAGTTAATAAATGGACAAAGGGGCAGTCGGTGACTGCCCCTTTGTGCCCCCAAATTTTAAGTTTGGTTTGGCTTGACAAGATTCCAATTCCCATTGTATAATGCCGATAGTTGATGCGGTGCGGGAAATGGCAGCTGGGGCATCAACAAGACTTTATGGCCCCCAAGAGGGCACTCATCCAAGGAGGATGAAATGAAAAAGTTGGTATTCGCGCTGATTCTCGTGGCGGCGTTGCTCGTCGTTGCGATGCCTGCGCTCGCGCAGGGTCCCCGCCCGTTGTGGGTTGTCAAAGCGGGCACGAATGAAGATCCGTTCGGTGGTCTGCCCATCGGTTACGGACAAGGACCACAAGGCGAAGGCTCCGTGGCGATGTTCGGTCTCTCCCCGCTCGTGCGTGCACTGCCCGGTGGCGTGCCCAGCAACAAGAGTGGTGATGGTACCTCCCCCCGCAAGTCCATCTACATCGGTGGCGCGTGGGCGGAACGCAGTGCAGTGAGCATGCGCACGGACATTGCCGAAACGTTTGGTAACACCAAGAACCTCGCGGTCGAAATCCCGACCTGCGCGACCCTGAAGATCCCGTCGGGCGTCTCCCGCTGGTTCAAGATGGACACCTGGAAAGACAAGAAACTCCAGGTCTGGCTTGATGACGAAAAGAACGATGCGACCGCTCCCTCCGGCTCGGCTGTCTGGGGCGCCTCGAACTCCTACATGTGGGGCACTGCGCCTGGTGATGGTTGGCAAGCCGTTGGTTGGGACACCCCCGGCCAAACCTCCTACAAGTACTTGAGTGGTCCGTTCCTCGAAGGTTTCGTGATGGCGATCTTGGATCCCAACAACCTTCGCCCGAACTATGCGTATGCCGCGCCGAACGCCGCGCTCTACACCGTCAACGTGAACAGTGGCGCGTCGCCCCGCGTTGGTACGCAAGGCATGAATCAACAAACCATGTGGCAAGGCGATCTGAAGAGCGTTTCCGCCATCATCGGCGAAACGAACACGCACGGTTACGGTCAATTCAACCCGAATCAACCGAGCCACTTGCTCTTCTACGAAGGCCGCTTTGATGGTTGGGTTCACGCTCGTATCTACAACAACATGATTTGGGATGGCGTTGCGACCGTCTGCTCGTACCGCGCCCCGTAATCTGATCGAAAAACTTGGCTTGGGTGTTGCCATCAACAAGCCGCGATGCTAAATCGTAGCTAACATCCAAGCCGAGTTCGCTCGGCACACACGCTTGGCGTGCTCCCGCTGGTTCGTGTTCGTACAGGTGTCCTTATCTGCCAACCGCCAAGAGTGTGTTTCAAGCAATCGCTAGAGTCGAACGCGACGGGAAGTCAAACTCCTGTCGCGTTCACCCTTGTATAGTGGGATATTGCATGTCCGTCAATTTGCAAAATTTGGGTCTCAAGACTCTTCTAGTTTTTACACTTGTTCTAATCCTCTGCGTTGTTTTTTATCCCACGTCCAATCTCTCTGCCGCTTTGCCCACACCGATTCCCGGCGCGGCGCAAGCCATCGTGACCGATGCGTTGCGCGTGCGCGGCGCGCCCAACACCGACGCGGCAATTGTCGGTCGCCTGAACAAGGGCGACTCGGTGCAAATTCTCGCGCGCACCGCCGATAACACCTGGTGGCAAATCGCTTTTCCCGATGCCAACAACCGCGCATGGATTTCCGCGCAGTACACCCAATTGCTCGATCCCGTGGACGGTTTGCCGATTGCCGGTTCCGCGCCAGCGCCTGCCACTGCGACGCGTTCGAGCGCGACGAGTACACGCACAAGTACTTGGACGATCACGCCCTCACGCACGCTAGGTCCATCCAGCACGCCGACCGAAACGCCAACGCGCACCGCGACCCGCACGCCAACGTTCACGCCGACCATGACCGACACGCCGACGCAAACGCCCACGCGCACCTATACGCCCACGCCAACCGAAACGCCTTCACCGACGCCGCCGCCCACGCCCACCCCATCGCCCACGCCGACGTTTACGCCGACGTTCACTCCCTCGCCGACGCCGACAATCACCAACACGCCCTCCCCCACGCCTTCGCCGACGCCGACGCAACAAGGGCGCGACCCGCGCGCGGCATCCATCAATTATGGCACAGACACGATCATTCGCCGTAGTTCGACGATTTGGTACCGCTTTGAGTACGGCGGTGATCGCTCGCCCATTTCGATTGCGCTGGACGGGTACGGCGGACAAGAATTGGAAATGCAAGTCTATACGCCGGAGCAGGTAGACGCCAAAACCGGGCAGGTCAACGGTTCGCCGGTCGGGCGCGGCACGGCGACCAAAGCGCAAAACGGGCACGACCTTTCGTGGAGCGGCGCGTTCGCGCAGGGCGGCACGTTTTACGTCGCCATCGTCAACAAAACGGATCGCGCGATGGTGTACCGCTTGAGCGCGACCGGCTCCAACGTCACGGCAAGCGCGATCACCGCGCCGACCGGCTTTAGCGAGAACGCGCCGGATGACGGCACTAGTTTGCCGCGCGTCCGCGTCGAAGCCGGCAACGCCGTCGCCGCCAAGCCCGCCACGCTGGGAATCGAGTATGCGCTGATCTGGGAAAGCTTGGGCATTATGATTCCCAAGATCGAAGAGCCGGCGTGGGCGATGACGACCTATATGATTTTTTATCCAGCGGAAATGGGCGCGCTCCCAATGACCGTTTCCGTGCCGCAGATGCCGACCAAGTGCACGCCGCCGGAACTGGTTGGCGAAGTGATCACGCAAACGATCAAACTCTGCCCGAACGCCACGTACTGGAACTTGAACGTGGCTGGCAACGGCGTCGGCATTTATCAGGACGATGCCAACTCCGCCGTCGTCAAAGCCGAAGGGCGCTCGTTCGCGATCACGGCGATTGGCGAGCGCATCCTGTTGCAGGGCTTGAAACTTCAAGCGTCCACCGATCCGCTCGATGTCAAAATTTGGCTGTGCGCGTACGAAAAGTGCGGCGACGGACCGAACGCGTTTCCCGGCAGTACGGTGTACGGCGGCGGCATTCTGCTCAAGGCATCGAACTCGGTCGTCAAAGATGTCACCGTCAACGGCGGCGTCAACGGGATCGCGACACTTGGCGGCGCGGACAATTATTTCGTCAACAACCGGCTACTTTACCAAACGGGCTGGGCGTCGTATAATCGGTACGCGGTGCGTTCGAGTTTTTTGGGCAACGCGTTCAACTACAGCGACCGCAGTTGCGTGGGGCCCGACGGGCGCAAGTTTTATCAGAATGGTTGTGAGACAGCGGGCTGGCTGTGCATTAGTTGCGTGGATGTGTTTCTGGCGGATAACGAATGTCGGCGTAGCGGCAATTGCTACTATGTCAACGGCGATGGCGGCGTGCCATCGTTCAACGTGCGGTTCTTTCGCAACTCGTGTTACGGCTCGCCGAACAATTGCTTCGAGGCGACTTATTCGCGCGGCATTTATTTCGAGAAAAACATCGCCGCGCGCGACGCCGGCTCCGGCGTCAACTGCAACTATCCGTTTTGGGTGGGCTGGTCGGAAGTGATCTGGGGCAGGGAAAATAATTGGGCCTGCACCGTCGGCGCGGACAAAGCCAAAGCGCGCGCCGAAGGCGTGACCGATGGGGTGTTGCCCCCACCCACGCCGCGCCCCGAAGATTAGGGCACGGACAAATTCAAGTGGCATGGCAATGACGCCGCGTTAAAAACAATAGGAGGATCAATGAAAATCAAAGTCTTGTTCGCCACGTTGCTGGTGAGCGCACTCATGCTGGGCGCGGGGACGCTGATCGTGTCCGCGCAAGGTCCCGCGCCGGCGCAACCTGCCAACGTCTTTCCCTGGACGGCGTTTTATGCGGACTTTCAACCGCACCAAATTCCGGCGACGACGGAATTGTGGTACAAGTTCGATTACGCCGGCGACCGCACGCAGATCAAGGTATTCGTGCCGAATGGCAACGCGTCCGGTCTCGAGTTTCGCGTGTATACGATGGAGCAAGTGTTGCGCTTGGGCGATGACGACCGCGGCGTCGGTCGCGGCTCGGCGCCCCAAGTGCCCTGCGAATCCGGCAAGTGCACCTCGGTGGATTTGCAATGGGAAGGTTCGTTCTCATTTGGCGGCACGTTCTTTGTGCGCCTGATGAATCCGAATCCCGTTTGGAAATCCTTCTCGCTGACTGCGACCGGCACGGGCGTCACGCACGGCATCACGCCGGCGGAACCCAGCCCGACGCCGGTGCCAAC
>CAIKBD010000253.1 GCA_903825565.1 uncultured Anaerolineales bacterium
CGTCAATCAATCCTTCGAGCGCGCGCCACAAGCGCGGGTGTTGCAACAGCGGCAGGGGCTGGGTGAGACGGCGCAAAATCGCCAAGCCGCGTTCTTTGTGAAGCGAAATCATGAGCAAAACCGCCACGCCGATAATTCCCAACGCGGCGACGCCGACTGCACCCTGCCGCGCTTCGTCGGGAATGTTCGGCACAAAGAGCGCGGTCACGCCGAGCAACAGCACGACGGTCAAGCCATCACCCAGCCGTTCGACGACGACGGTCGAAAGCGCGTGCGCCTTGCTCATGCCTTCGAGATCACCGATGAGATAGGCGCGCACAATGTCGCCCAAGCGTGCGGGCAAAATATTGCTGAGAAAGTAACCGATGTTGAGCGCGTGAAAGGTCTTGTTCCAGCGCGGCTTGTGCGGGTGAAACAACAATTGCCAGCGAAACACGCGCCCGGCGTAGCTGATCAAAAAAACTACCGCCGCTGGGATCATCCACAGCCAATCAATGCCGCGCAACGCGTCAAGCAGTTTATCGAACTGGATCCCCTGAAACGCAAAGTACAGGCAAATCAAACTGATGACGATACCGATCCAAAACCGCGCCGATTTAAACATGCCATTCCTTACCGTGCCGATTTTACAACGCGGGCTATTTTAGCATCAAGTTGCGGGATTGGCAAACCGTGAACGCGAAAACCGCGAAAGAAGAAAAAAACCGCGAAAGCAATCGCCAATTTGCTTTCGCGGCTTTCGTGTTCTCTCGCGGCTTTCGCTTCTTTCGCGGCTTTCGCGTTCTCTCGCGGCTTTCGTGTTACCACAGCTCGATACTGTAATCCGCAATCACCGCGTCGAGCCGGCTCCGCTCGATATTGTCAATCACCTTTTCGAGCAAGCCCTGCGCGTATTTCTCGTCCGCCGACACGCACACGATCCCAATCGTTGCTACCTGCCACGCGTCCAGATCGCCGACCTCGGCGACCGACACGTTGAACGCTTGGCGCACGCGCGCCACCAACGAGCGCACGACGTGCCGCTTGTCTTTGAGCGAGTGACTCGCCGGAATTTCAAGTTCGAGCGTACAAACTGCAACGACCATTTTCGATTTCTGATTTACGATTTACGGATTACGAATCGCCCGGCGCACTTCATCGGCGATCAAATTTTCGAGCCGCGCCGCTGGTTTGGGCGCGCGCGACGCGTGGCGTTCGCTGACCGGACACGCGTTGCACTCGACGCATACATCGCGGTTGCGTTGCGCGAAAATCGCGCGGCGCATTTCCGCCAATTTAAAGATCGCGTCGTCCGGCAACGCCGCCACCGGTTTGCCCAACGCCTGTTGCGCCGCCAGCGTCACCTGCGCCGAATGTTCGACGCGCTCCAACCGCATGTATGCTTCCCACAAATCCTTGCCCACCGTCACCGAACCGTGCCGATCCAGCATCAGCGCGTCGTATTTTTTCACGAGTTCGCGCACCGCCAGCGGACCCTCCGCGCTCGTCGGCGTGGCATACGGCGCGGTCGGGATCGATCCCAGGTCGTACACCACTTCGGGCAACACGCACTTGGCGAGCGAAATGCCGGCGAGCGTGCAGGCAATCGCGTGCGGCGGGTGCGCGTGAATCACCGCGCCCACATCCGCGCGCTGGCGATAACATTCAAGGTGAATCCGAATTTCGGACGACGGCTTCAAGTCGCGCCATTTACCGGTCGTCGGCGCGAGTTTTTCGCCGGCAAGGTCCACGATGATCAACTGCTCTGGATCGAGAAAGCCCTTGCTCAAGCCGCTGGGTGTCACCACGAGCCGCTCGCGATCCAGCCGCGCCGAAATATTGCCATCGCCCGCGGCGACGAAATTTTTCTGGTGCATCAACTTGCCGATCTCGGCAATCCGTTGACGCAGTTCATTTTCAGCTCGAAAATCCATATTGTTCGATCAACTCTTCCGCCAGCGCGTTCTCGCGGGCGATGCGCGCATACACCGCCGCGCTCGGCTTGGGCGCGCGCTGTTGCGTCGCGCGATCATTCGCGATCAAACCAAAGCGCAACGCGTACCCTTCGATCCATTCGAAATTATCCACAAGCGTCCAATAAAAATAGCCCTTGACCGGCGCGCCCGCCTGAATGGCACGCCACATCGCGGCAAGGTACGCCACGAGATAGCGCGGTCGCAACTCGTCGTTACGATCACACACGCCGTTTTCGGTGATGTAGATCGGCTTGCCGTCGGCATACTTGCCCAGCCAAATCAGCGTGTGGTAAAAACTGTCGGGATCAATATCTCCCTTGCCGAACCATCCCAGCAGTTCGTCGTCGTAGGCGACGCCCCAGGGTTGCGCCGGCAACGTGCGCCCGAACAGTGTGCCGGGCTGACGCCAGTCCACTGCCACGCGCCGCGAAAAATAAAAATTCAAGCCGATAAAATCTTGCGTGCCAACCGCTTCGGGAATCCGCCCCACGCCCAGCGGCAACCGCAAACGCCCGTCCTGCAAAGCGAGCAAAAAGATGCGATTGTAAATTTGATTCTGCGCGTTCACCACGATCCGATTTAGCGTCGCCGGCTTGGCGGGCTTGAACGCGAGCAAGTTGTGCGCGATGCCCACGCGCGCGTGCGGTTGCACACGATGCAACGCGCGGTACGCCGCGCTATGCCCGCGCAACATATTCACCAGCACGCGCATCGCCAAACCGAAATCGCTTTTGCCGGGGGGCCATTGCGCGTTGACGTAGCCGGTATACGCATACACCATCGGCTCGTTGAGCGTGATCCAAAAATCGCAGAGGTCGCCCAACTCGTGCGCGACCTGGGTCGCAAACCGTTCAAACAGCGGCACGATGGCTGGCGTTTCCCACGCGCCGCGCGCGCGCACCCACAAGGGGTTGGCGAAATGATGCAACGTAACGAGCGGAACGAGTCCGCGTTCGCGGAGCGCGCTCAACACGCGACGATAGAACGCAAACGCTTCGCGATCCCATTCGCCGGCGCGCGGCTCGACGCGACTCCACTCGATGGACAAACGATGCGCGTTTTGATGCAACGCCCGCGCGAGATCGAAATCGCCGCGATAGCGTTCGCCGCGCCACCAATCGCACGCTACAATCGAGCGGTCATCGCCCTTGATGCGCCCGGCTTCTTCCCACGCCCACCAATCGTTGTTCGTGTTGCCGCCTTCGACTTGATGCGCGGCGGTTGCCGTGCCCCACAGAAACCCATCGGGGAATTGGCGCGCGTTCATCGTTCGCTCACTCCTTGAGTCCGACCAACTCGTGCACTTCGACCGGCGTCGCGCGGTTCTTGACCACGAGCGTTTCGCCGGGCCGCGTGACGGCTTGGGCGCGAATCAACGACCAGGTACTGCGCGAGATGAGAATCTGATTATTATCGGCGTTTTCTTGCAACCGCTTGGACACGTTGACCGTATCGCCCACTGCCGTATAGTTCATCAATTCGCGCGTGCCGATATTGCCCACCACGGCATCGCCGGTGTGCAGACCGATGCGGAAACACAACCGATGCGCGGCGGGCAATGTCGGCGTATACGCGGCGATCTCGCGTTGAATTGCCACCGCCGCGCACGCCGCGCGCCACGCGTGATCCGCTTGCGGCAACGGCGCGTTAAAGATTGCCATCACGCCATCGCCGAGAAATTTGTCGAGCGTGCCCTCGTAATGCAAAATCGTTTTTGCCGCAAGCGCGAGGTAACCGTTGAGTACGTTGACCAACGCTTCGGGCGACAATTGCTCGGACAATTTGGTAAAGCCGTGAATGTCCGCAAACAAAACGGTGACGAGTTGCCGCTCGCCGCCCAGTTGCACGCGCCGCGGATCGGCGAGCAAGCCCTCGACGACGGTCGGCGCGACGTAGCGTTCGAACGTGCCACGAATGTGCTCTTTTTCTTTTTCTTGCGCGCGCCGTTCCATCTCCAAGCGCGCTTGCTCGGTCAAATCCTCGACGACGATGGCGACGCCGACAATTTCATCGCCGCGCCACATCGCGGAAAGTTGCAACGTGAGATGCACCTGCCCGCGCCCGGCGACCTGGGTCACGGCATCGCGCACGACGTGTTGCGAAGATGTGGTGCCGACGCGCGCCAGCAAGAGCGGCATCTGCGCGCCTTCCAAGGTGGGCAACACTTGATCGTAATATTTGCCGATGGCTTTGGCGGTAGGCACGTGGAAAATTTCCTCGGCGGCGCGATTGAAACTGACGATGCGCCCCTCGCGATCCAGGGTCAAGACCCCGGTGGCGATGCTCGCCATCGTCGAGTCGAGATAGTCGCGCATCGTGCGAATTTGCAACATTTGCTCGCGCAGGTCGGCGAGCAAGCGCGCATTTTCCAATGCCACCGCGCTTTGATCGGCAAGCGTCGAAAGCAGACTGAGGTCAGCGTCGGTGTAGCGGTCGCCAGAAAGTTTCGCGCCGATCACCCACACGCCGATCAACGCGCCGCGGCTCAACACGGGCACGTACACTTCGCCGCGCAATTTTTGCAGAGCGAGCCGCACTTCACGGGGAATGTCGGCATACTGCGGCAGGCGATCCACATCGTACTGCAAAAGTGGGACGCCACGTTGCGCGATCACGGTAATGATCGAGGCGGTTGCGTCGAGCCGGATTTCGGGCGGCACATCTACCTGCGCCTGCACCGGGCGCAACAGGTATGCCGCGTCGTGCCGTGTCGCCAGCAACAGAGTCGCGCCACGCGCGCCCATCTGCCGCGCCAACACCGCCCGCCCTTCTTGCGCCAACTCTTCGAGATCGATCCGCGCGCTCAAGCGTTGACTGAAATCTTGCACGACCGAACGCGCGCTGTGCTGACGCCCAAACACCGCCGAACGAATCCCGCGCCGCGCCCAATCCCGCAATGGTTGGTACACAAAGGTCAACGCCAAACCCGCCGCCAACACGCCCAGAATCATCCGCGACGAATCCGCACCCTGCAACCACGTCACCGCCGCGGCGACCGCCAACAAGTACAGCAACAGGGTAAAGGTCGTGATCGCCAAATAGTAAATGATCTGCCGCAGGAGCGTTCGCAGATCGATCAAGGCATGTTCCAGCGTGGCGTACGAAAGCACCACCATTCCGAGCAGTTGCAAGCCCACGGCGAACGGGCGCGCGACTGCGCCCAGCGTGAGATCAAAAAAGCCATCGCCGAATAGAAACGGTGATGCGACCGCTAGATATAACAAGCGATTGCGATGCAACGGGCTGGTCGTTAGCCAAAATTCGCGCATCCCAAACAAAAAGACAAAGCCGTTGAAACAAATCCATAACGCCAAGCGCAACGCCAGCACAATCTCGGCGCTGGTCAGCACATCCCACGGCAAGGCGAGGGAAAGCTGGAAGAGGTCTGCCGCGATCAACGCGACGATCAATGCGCCGCCCCCGAGCAAACCATACGGGCGGCGTTCGAGCCGAATGAATGCGCGGACCAGAGCGTACAGCCCCAACGGGAGCGCACTCGCCGCGTAGATGTACGCGCGCACGAATGTCTGGTTGATTTCGGGAAACGCCCAGCGCCCAAACGATAGAACCAGAGCCAGGTTGCTAAACGCCGCCACACCCAGGTAAATCGCCAGGCGCGCTTCGAGGATGCTTTGGACGCGATGCCGCGTGAACAGATAAACGAGCAAGCCCGCGTCCACACACAATGCGACAAAATGCACGATCCAAGGATAATCCAACAGAAACATCATACGCCCCGACAATCTTTACACAATTCGAAACGCATCCACCAACACACACCGTCGCTCGCGCGTGAATGTGCGGGGGCGCGTCATGCCTTCGCCGGTGTAGCCGGCAATCGAAAACGAGGTAAACCCCTCGCCGCCATAACCCAGCCCGGCGAGACACGGACCATTCTTTACAAAAATCGAAACGTTGATTTCTTTTGCCATGCGACTGAGATGGTCGAGATGGCGCGAGTGCATGACCGCCGTGTGTTTGCGTCCGCCCTCGGTGGCAATCGCCAAATCAATCGCGGCGTCCGCATCGCGCACGCGCACAAGTGGCAGAATTGGCATCATCTGTTCCGTCCACACGAGCGTGTGCTCGCGCGGCACGTCCGCAATCGCGAGCCGCACCTCGTCGCCGACCGTCACGCCGATTTCTTTCAAAATCACCGCGGGGTTTTGCCCCACCATTTTCTTGTTGAGCGCGGTTTCCTTTCCCGGCTTCGGCGTTTCGGCGAAAATCACTTTTTCGAGCCGCGTCATTTCGTCCGGCGTCAAGATGCGCGCGCCTTGCCCGCGCAAAGCGGCGAGTAAGCGATCCGCCACGCTGTCCACGACGATGAGCGTTTTTTCGTCAATGCAAATAATATTGTTGTCGAACGACGCGCCCTTGATAATGTCGCGCGCGGCTTGATCGAGATCGGCGGTTTCGTCCACGACGATGGGCGGGTTGCCGGGTCCCGCACAGATCGCGCGCTTGCCGGATTGCATCGCCACGTGCACCACCGCGCCGCCGCCGGTGACGAGCGTGAGCGCGGTGCCGGGATGCTTCATCAAATCTTGTGCGCTCTCAACGGTGGGGTTGGCGATGCCGGTCGCCAAGTTCGCGGGTCCACCCGCTTCGAGGATCGCCTGATTGACGACGGCAATCGCGCGCGCGGAACATTCTTTGGCGCTCGGATGAGCGTTGAACACAACCGAGTTGCCGCCGGCGATCATCGCAATGGTGTTATTGATCACCGTCGCCGTCGGGTTGGTGACCGGCGTAATCGAGCCGATCACGCCGAACGGCGCGCGTTCGAGCAAGGTCAAGCCGCGATCTCCGCTCCAGGCAACCGGCTCCAAATCTTCGATGCCTGGCGTTTTGTTGATCACCAGTAAATTTTTTTCGAGTTTGTCTTCGTAGCGCCCCAGCCCGGTCTCGCGCCACGCCGACCACGCCAGAACGGGCACGTGCTCGCGCAAGCGTTCGCGCAAATGCGCGATCACCTCTTTGCGTTTTTCAAGCGGCAACGCGATCCACATTTTTTGCGCGCGCGACGCCGCATTGACCGCGCTCGCCACATCGGAGAACATGCCGCCGGCGCTGGGCGCGTTCGCATCAGCGCGTTTGCCTTGCAATTCCGCAATCACGTATTGAACGATATTATTGATATCGCGTTCGGTTAGTTCGGACATCGTGCCTCCGATTCAATCAGAACTCGACAGCTTGGCATCAAACCAAACATCTTGATAATTTTAGGCAAGGACAACTTTGTTCCGTCCACGGTGCTTGGCATCATAAAGCGCCTTATCCGCCCGCCCCAAGATTTTATCGAAAGTTGTGGATCCTTCTTCCAAACTAGCAACGCCAATACTGACAGTGAAGCACACTTGGGATCCATCATCAGACTTGACCGTGACCGAGCGCTCGATAAATTCTCGCAACCGGTCGGCTAGCATAAAAGCACCCTCTGAGCCAGTACATGTTAGGACAACTACAAACTCCTCGCCACCCAAACGCCCCACCACATCTGTCTTGCGAATGGTTGGGACTATGCCATTGACTAAAGACTGGATCACCCGGTCACCGGTAGGATGTCCCCAGGTATCGTTGATTGATTTGAAATGGTCAATATCAATCATCAACACAGACGCTTGATGCTTGTAACGCACCGCTTTTGCGATCTCAATCTCGCCGGACAAGATCAGTTGGCGTCTATTCGCGACCCCGGTGAGCGGATCGGTAATCGCCAGCCTTTGCATTTCATCGCGCTGGGCAAGCGTTTCAAGTTCCTTATTAAGCGCCAGCCCCAACAGAATTAGCAAAGTAAAAAAACCGACCCACGATTGCCATACCCGTTGTTGCCATTCTCGCAGGACATGCGCCTCATCGAACCCAACAATAATACTGAGCGGAATATTTTCGACCTTGCTCATACCATAGATGCGCTCACGCCCATCGAGAGGCGAAACGGCGATAAATGCGGCGCTGTCACGTTGATCGCCAAACATGGGCTGAACCGTCGGAGACTGGAGCAACTTGCCAATTGCATCGGGCTTGGGTGGATTAGAAGCAAGCAGAATTCCATCTTCATCCACCAATGTCATGGTGTCGTACTCGCCGATGTTAAAGGTCGTAATCCAATCCTGAGCCGAACTGACCATGATGGCGGCGAGTGCGCCTCCCTGAAAATACCCTTCCGAAGATAAAATGGGTCGTGAAACCGTAATGGCGGGTTGCTTGTTCGCCGACTTGGTGGCGGGAATATACTCAACGCAAGCCTGGTTTTCCAAAACCTGATCTGGAGCCACATGCAATTGCGAATTACTTTGGATCCCCACCAGCGTCTCATTCGCCGCCGCGACGAAGATGCAACGACGATCAAGAAAACCAAGTCCGTTCACACCAGGCAAGGTGGTTAACTTTTCCCGGACAAATGCCGAAAGCCGCTTTTGAACTGCAATATCTGAACTTGCTAAATCAAGTTCAGCGACCGTTACCTTGGTTAAAACATCGCGTAGTACGTAATCAGTGGTGATGATGGTTGTTCCAAACTGTTGGCTCATGAATTTGCTGGTCTGGACTGCCAAGGCAGACCGCTCCGCGATTATGGAAGAGCGACTAGTTATCAAATCATTGACCAACCAGATTCCCACACCGAGGAAGACCAAACCTACCATGCCATAAATAAGGATCACAGAAACAGGTATGCGGGATTTTGCCCTATTCGGTATCACCACAAGTTATGCTCCATTGCAAAACGACCGAATTTCTTTACGGTCCTTCCAGCTTCACCGAATCAATCACGCCCACAATCGAAGAGCGCACCGGCTGATCCTTGATGCCGATGATTTGGCGCGTCGAGCCACCTTCCTGACACACCAACACCACATCGCCCACGCCGGCTTGCGCGAGATCAACCGCAATGAGCGCATCCTCCGATTTTTCGCCGGGCAAATGCAGAGGTTGCACGAGCATAATTTTCTGCGCGTGATAAACCGGATGTTTGATCGTCGAAACGACCGTTCCTATCACTTTAGCAATTAACATTGGATATTGGATATTGGAGGTTAGAACTTGGAGATTGGAAACTATTTTCCAACTTCCAATTTCTAACTTCCAATTTCTAACTAAACCACGTTTCCCCGAACGGCAATTCCAAACTGCCGGGATCAATCGTGTCAATGTGATCGATCACGCCGACAATAGCCAGGTCAACCGGCGCGTTGGGCACAACCGCGAACGACGCGTCGCGCGCGCGCACGAGAAACACGAAATCGCCAACGCCGGCGTCCACCACTTCAATCGCAACCACCAGCCGCCCAATCGGTTGGCGTTGCGGCGTCAGCAGTTGCGTGATGAGCAATTTTCTGCCTTGCAACGTTTCATCTTTGAGCGTCGCGATCACTTGGCCAACGACTTGCCCCAGAATCATTTCAGTTGACTCACGACGCGCCGCACGATCTGCTCGATCAACGCGGCGTCCACATTCGGGCCAAGTTTCGCCAACACATCCGCCTTGACTTTGCTCACAAGCTCGTCGGTGTTCGCCACCGCAATCTTGGGCGATGCGGTCGGCGCAGGCGCAACTGCTGGCGCGCCGCCCATCCGCAACGCGACGCCCAGTTTCTCGGCACGTTCGCGCGCGACATCGGTAAGGTACACGTCCTCCGTCACGGCGATCTCTTTCACGCCGCGCCGCGCCAAATCTTCCACATCGCGCTCGGTATAAATTGTTTTTGGCATTTACTTACCTTGTTGTCAAACGCCCATTCAGGCGGATGCGGACACAGCAACATACTCGGCAACGGAATGCGATTTAGGAACCGGTAATCGGTCTTCGCGCAATCCCCGCACATGCAACTCAATGGCTTGATGCATCGCCCGCGCAGCTTGTTCGCGCGTTTTGCCGGTTGCTACACACCCGGGCAAATCCGGCGAATAGCCGGAATAATTGCCTTCCGCTTTTTCGATCACAATTAGAAAACGATACATGTTAGCTCTGCCCTTTCCTTTTTGGCTTTTTCAACTGGGCTTGTTTCATCACACTATTCAGCGTCCCAGGCGCCAAATCATCGCCAGGATGGCCGGTAATTGTCACGCGCCCCAGCTTGGTGGGATGTTTATACTACCGATGACTGCCCTCCGTCACCACCCGATACCATCCATCACTTTCAATTAGCCGGATCACCTCGCGAATTTTCATCGGCAGATCAAACCCCCTCGAGCGATTCCAACGCCTGCACCGCCGCCTGCTTCGCCGCAAGCACTTCGGCTTCGGTGCCCGACAACCACATGCGCCCAAATCGTCCGACCGACGAAATGTGAATGATTTTGATGTTGGCGTACTTTTCCGCCTCGTTCGCGGCGAGGTTGATGTACGCGGCGGGCTGACATTCGAGAATGAACAAGGTTTCGCCGGCAACGAGCATCGCGCCGCGCCGAAACCGATTGAGCAGTTGCACCTGGTACGGATCGACGTTCGTGATGATTTGAATCGAAGCGATTTCCGGCTTTTTGCGATCGTGGATTTTTAATCCCAGCCGATCCAACACGACCTTGCCGGCTTCGAGCACTTCGGCTTGCGAGAGCGAGTGCACTTCAAACATGCCAAACTCGCGCTCGACGATCTGCGCGCCCGGCTTTGCCTGCGTCGCTTTGACCGCAATGTCCACCAAGCGAAACACTTCATTGCCCGGCGCAACTTCGATGTACAGATCCGCCATCCCTTGCACCGGCAAATCGCCTTGCGTCACCGTGCCGACGAACGCCGCGTACTGCGGTTGCATCCGATCCAAATACGCGTAACACCGGAGTTCAAATTTGTCTGCCATTGTAAAGTTCCTCCGATCCCTAGTTTACAACAAAAAGCGTAGAAATTAAAGTCTCGCCGATCACCGCGCCACTCGCTTCGCGCAACACAATCGCGATCCGATACTCGCCCGGCGCGAGATTGTGCGGCAGAACGAAATCGTGCCAGTCGAGCAACACCTCGCCCGCCGCCCACAACGGCGTCGGGTATGCGCCGTTCGCCGGGCGCGCCGCATGCTCGAACGCAACGCGCCCGCTCGCGTCGCGCACCTGCACGGCGACGACATAATCGCCGCGCGGTTTTTCGCGCGCGCGCCAGTACAACCCAATCGCCACCGGATCGCTCGCGCGAACAGACTGCGGCAACGCGCTGGAACCCAGGAACCGCATCTCGCGCAAATCCACAAACAGCGGTTGCTCGATTTGCAATTCGCTCGCCGTAAACGATGCGGTATTTTTTTCGACGCGCAAACCGGCGATGCGCGCCTCATTCCCCAGCGCATCGCCAGTTGCCGCGCGAATCGCCAGCGTGATCGCGTACTCGCCGGGCGGCATCGTCGGCGGCAGGTTGAGCGCGTACTGATCGCCGATAGATTTACCAACCGCCCATTGCGTCGTCGGCAAGCGCCCGTCTTGCGGCTCGCCGATTTGCGCCGCCCACACATGCTCCGCCGCGTCCACCACTTGCACGGCGAACGCGTACCGCTCCGTCAGCGGCACATGCACTTGCCACGCGACCACCGGGCGAATCGTCATCCCGCCGCGCACAGTATCCGTCAGCGGAATGGTACTGCCCAGCAAAGTGAGGGACTCGCCAAATTGGATGCGCGGCGCCGTTGGTGTTTTGCGCTTGGCGATCCGGTACCCGTCCACTTGCGTCGCCATTTCAAAATAGCCGCTCGCCAGAAAACCGTCCCAGTATCCTTGATGCACCGGGTACCACGCGCTCTGCGTGTCCGCGACCCAGTAATCCGCCTGCCGATAATCCGGTAGGCGCGGCACTTCGTACACGCGTTGCCGGCACGACAGATGCGCGAGAAAATCCACCTGGGTCGCCACCGTCGCCTCACGCGGCACCGTGCGCATCAACGCGTTACCCAGCGCGTCGTGCGCGTCGAACACGTACCGCTCGGCTTGAAAGTACCGCGCCAGCGGCGCAGGCGATTGCCACGCGTAGCTCAACACGCTCGCCACGAGCAAACCGCTCGCCATTGCCCAGCGCGCGCGCGCCGCGCCCCATTTGGAAATGCGTTCCGCGCCCACCAGCGCCGCGAAAAAGAAAAACACCAACAGCGCGGCGGAGTAGGAAAAACGGATCGAGTATTGCGCGTCGAACTCGCTCAACAACGTGTAACCCAGCGTCGGCGCCGCCAGCACGAGCACGTCCGCGCCGACCAGCGGCAAAAAAGCGAGCGGCGCAAGCAGATGCAACCCAAACTCGATTTTGCCCGGCACGAGCAAGTGCGCGAGCACAATGTCGGGGCGCGTCAACACCGTCACCCCAATTTCGGACAGCGAGCGACCCAGGTACCCGTAGCGCGCGCCGCCGCCGGCGATCACGCCGTTGCCAAAGTAATAAAATCCGCCCGCCGCATTGCCCTGAAAAAACGGGATGAGATATTGCAACAGCACGCCCGCCCACGCCGCGCCGAACACTGCCAGCGTCAGCCCCAGCGCGCGCCGTTTCTGCGCGAGCAAAATGAACACGCCAAACGCGCTGACGATGAACGCGATTTCTTCCTTGATCAAGAGCGCAACGCCGAGCGTCGCAAAAAAGCCGGCATCGTGACGGCGCAACAGAAAAAAAGTCGCATACGCGAGAACGGGAATTGCCAACGCGATTTCGTGAAACTCGTTGAGGTTGATGTAATGCAACGCCGGCGACAAGAAATACGCCGCCGCCAAACACACCGCCACCGTCGCGCCGACACGCGCGCGCGCCAGCCAGTACAGCGGGAACGCCGCGGCGCACAATGCCACCGTTTGCAAAACTAGCAACACAACCGGATCGCTCCACAACGCGTAGAGCGGAACAAGCGCGAGCAAAATCGGCGTGAACGATTTGCCCAAAAAGAGCGGCGCATCCGGCACAAACGTATTTTCGAGCAGGCGACCCGCCAGCGAGTTGCAGATCAACTGATCATACTGCCCCAGGTCCCAGCCCGCGTTGATGTACACGTCGCCCATCTTGAACGCGAGATACCGCACCACGGACAGATACGAAAACACCACCAGGTATGCGCCGGCAAACAAGCCGAACACGCGATCCGCCGCGCGCCGCGAAAACGTCCAGCGCCCCTGAAGACGTGGCGCGAGCGCATACGCAACGCCGCCCGCGCCGAGCGCGCACGCGCTCACGATCAAAAATTCGCCAAAGACATTCATCGCACAACCACAATCGGCGCGATCAGCGCCTCGCCCAGCCCAGTTTGGTTTTGTCCGCGCACGACGACAAAAATTCGGTACGCGCCCGGCGCGAGATTTTCCGGCAGATCGAAATCGTGCCAGTCGAGCAAAACCTCGCCGGACTCCCACTGCGGCGTTGGGTACGTGTCATGCGCGGGGCGCGCGACGTGCTCAAACGCGATACGCCCGGTTGCGTCGCGCAGTTGCGCCACGATGAAATAATCCTCGCGCAGTTTCTCTCGCGCACGCCAGTACAGCCCCAGCGAAAGCAACTCGCCCGGCGCAATCGCTTCACGCGGAGCGGCGACGCCCAACAAGCGCAACGCGCCGAAATCCTCCGCCCGCCGATTCAAAATTTGCAAATCGCTCGCCGCAAACGATTTTTTATTTTTCGTCACAGACACGCTCGCCACGTCGGCTTCTTCACCCAGGATGCGCCCGCTCGCGTCGCGCGCTTGAAGGTACGCCTCGCCACGCGTTTGCCGTACCGCGACCGTAATGCGGTACTCGCCGGTCGGCATCGTCGGCGGCAGACGCAACGTGTATTGATCGCCCAACGCCTTGCCAACTTGCCACTGCGGCGTCGGCAAAATTCCGTCGAGCGGTTCGCGCGCATCCGCGCACCATTCGTGCCCTTGCGAATCCACCACGCGCACTTCGATCTGGAACGTTTCGGTGATCGGTTGAGTCGCGCGCCATTCGAGCACCGGGCGTAACGTCGCGCCCCAGGGTGCGGTCTCGGTCATCACGGCGGAGTAACCCAGCAACGTCATCTGCTCGCCAAACTGAATGTGCAGAGCGCGTTCCGGCGCGCGTCGCTTTGCCACGACAAAACCATCGGGTTGCGCAATCGTTTCAAAAAAGCCGCTGGCAAAAAAATTGTTCCACGCCCCGCGATGAATCGTAAACCAATCGCCGGTGGTGTCCGCAAAAAAATATTCGGCTTGGCGATAATCCGGGATGAGCGGCGCTTCGTAAATCCATCGCCGCGTTGCCAGGTGCGGCAACATTTCGTTTTGCGCGACAAGCACCGCCGCGCGCGGAATCTGCGTCAGCAAAGCGCGCCCCGTCGCCGCGTGCGCCGTGTCTTGGTAGCGTTGCGGTTGAAATTCGCGCGCGAACGGTCCGGGCGCGAACAACCAGTAATTGCCCGCCGCCGCAACGAGCACGCCGACCGCAAGACCGATCTGCCGCGCCGCGCGTTCGTTTGTGCGCGTTGGCAACAGTCGCGCCAAGCCGGCGCTCGCCGCAAAAAATAGGAAAACGATCAGCGGCGCGGGGTACGCCGTCCGCAACGAGTACTGCCACACGTAACTGCTGAGCAAAGTGTACGCCAGCGTCGGCGCGGCGAGGATGAGCAACTCGCCGCCGAGCAACGGCGCAAACGCCAACGGCGCAAACAGGCGCACCAGGTACGTGATTTTTTCGGGAATGACCACTTGCGCCCACACGACTTGCGGGCGCGTCAACACTGTGGTAAAAATTTCGGGCAACGAACGCCCCAGGTACCCGTAGCGCGATTCGCCGCCGGCAAGTTGCCCGCCGCTGAAATAATAGAACGCGCCCGGCGCCGCGCCGTGAAAAAACGGGATCACGTATTGGAGCAGGACGATGCCGAGGAGCGCGCCCCAACTTGCCAGCGCCGCGCCGACGAGGTAACGCCGGTGCAACAAGATGATCAGCACGCCAAAGCCGACCGTCACAAACGCCAGTTCTTCTTTGATCAACCACGCGACACTCAAGCACGCCACGAGCGGCACGTACCGGCGGCGCAGGAGAAAAAACGTCGCCAGACTCAACACAAGCGGCGCGAACGCAATTTCGTGAAAGTTCGTCAGGTTGATGTACTGCACAATCGGCGAAAGCAAAAAGGCAACGCCGAGCGCGAACGCCAACACCGCACCCACTTGCCGCCGCGCGAGCCAATAGATCGGAACGGCGCTCACGCCGAGCGCGAGCGTTTGCAACACCAGCAAGACAGCGGGATCGGGCAACACGGCGTACAGCGGCACCCAGGTCGCCACAATCGGCGTAAACGACTTGCCCAAAAACAGCGGCAGATCGGGAATAAGCGATAAGGTGTAGAGGCGGCCGTGCAACGAGTTCCACACCATTTGGGAATACTGTCCCAGGTCGGTGTCGTTGCCGGAGTGAAACGTCCAATGCGCGAGCAAGGACAGCCCGCCAAAAACGATCAGGTACAGCGCGACGCTTGCGCCGAACGCAACGTCCGCCCAACGCGTCCAGCGCGTTTCGTCGCCTGCGATGGCGTAACGGCGCGCACACGCGTACGCCACGCTCCCGGCGAGCAACGCCACGCCAACGACAACAAGACTCGCGCTCAGTTCGTTCATTTGTCAACCGCGTCCCGGTCATGCATGGCGATCCCCAACGGTGTGACGAATAACGGTTGCGTCGGCGCAAGCGTTCGCACGCCGGTCACCTCTTCGATCACCGGCGCGATGCCGGCAAAGTTCGCCGTGCCGCCGACCAAATAGATCGTTTCAACTGCGTGATCGAAAATGTGCCGCCGCACAATCGTTCCCACCTTTTCCATCACCGGGCGCACGAGCGGGTACAAGCGCGCGTGCTCGCGCGGATTCACCTTGAGTTGTTCCGCCGCGTCGAACTCCAGGTTGAGCGCGCCGGCAATCACCAGCGTAAAATGCGTGCCGCCGGTCGCTTCGTCCGCTGTGTAGATCACGCGCCCATCGCGCACAATCGCAATGCCGGTCGTGCCGCCGCCCACATCCACCACCGCGCCGTCTTGAATTTGCAGGACCGCGTTCGCCGCTGTCGGCTCGTCCACCTCGCCGCGGCACTCAAACCCGGCGGCGAGCACCACGTTCGCCGTCGCGCGCACCTCGGCGCGCGGTACCCCCGGTGGGTACCCGGTCGCCGCGTGCGTCAACTCAAAACCGAGTCGTGCCTCGACCTGGGATTTCAACTCGCGCAGGAGATCAATCGCGCCGATAAAATCCACCACCAAGCCGTCGCGCACCACGTTCGCAAAACGATACGTGCCCGCGAGCGGCTGATCGTTTTCGTCGAGCACGACCAGCACGGTGTATGCCGTGCCGAGATCAACGCCGACGCGATACGCGCCGTGATACGGTACGCGTTCGGCGGGCGCGCGCAACACGCGCTCAGTTTGCGCGAGCAAAGCGTCCAGTTCGGGATTCACGCGTTAGCGTCCCGCCGGTTTTGTCTTGGGCGTCAGGTACGCCAAACCGCCTTCCGAATAATGCGCCACACGCGGCCATGGTTGCGAAATCAATTCGCCGCCGACATAGACCTCGAGTTTCCACTGGTGGATGAAATCGTGCGCGGCGGGACTAAAGCGCGTGCCCGCCGGAAACTCAAAGCGCGCCACCCTGCCTTCTTGCCACTGTTCGCGTAATTCTTGTTCGGTAATAAATGCCATCGTGCTCCTTCGAAAATACGACCACCGACGAACAGCCGCCGACTGCCGTCAATTTTAATCCGCGCCAGGTACTAAGGTCGCCATTCTGAACGAAGTGAAGAATCTCCTGCCCGTCGCACGAGACCCTTCGCTTCGCTCAGGGTGACATTCGGCAAGTTATTCTTTTACAGACCCTAGCGCGGCAAATGTTCCAACGGCGCGAGCATGACTGGATCGCGCGGACGGTCAGGCCAATCTTTCGCGGGCAGTTCATAGTTAAAGCGCATCCAAATCACCTGCACCGCCAACCGATACGCGCCCGGCGCGAGATTCGCCGGCATCGGCAGAACGAGGTCGCTCGCAAAAATTCCTTGCCGCCAGCCCTTGCCCTGGAACAGATCGTCCTGGCTTGACACAATCTCGCGGTCGTTCGCATCGAACAACTGCACTCGCACTTGCAACGGCTCCGGCTTGGCGCTGAGCGCGCGCCAGTGCAACGTGATCCGCAACGGTTCGCCCGCGAGCCAACGCGGCGCATCGTAGCCCACCAGTTCGATGATCTCGCCATCATTGCCGAAACGCGCGGCGACGCGTTGCGCCGGGAGCGGCGCGTGCGTTTCGTAAATGCGAATCTCGTAGCCGCCATCGGTGAACTGCTTGACTTCGGGGAACGTTTGGAAAAAGCGCGTGTACTGATCCGCCCACTGCCCGTACCGTTCCGGGTCTGCCAAAAAGCGCGCGTTCATCCCTTGGCTAAACACCAAATACTCAAACCCATTTTGGACGTACCACTCCGGCGGATGATCCACAATGGCGTAAACGCCTTGCACGACGAAACGCCGCGTGTCCACGTACGGCGTATACGCTTCTTGCGCGACGCGTGCGCCGCTCGGCAGATTCGCCGCGATCCACTCGCGCGCCGTGTCGCGCGAATCGCGCGCCGTCCAGCGCAGATCGTCGGCGATGCTGGTTTGCAACGGGAGCCACACCATCACCCCGCATGCGAGTGCCGCGCTGACAACACCCAGCCCACGCGAATGCAGACGCGTCACCGCCGCGGCGAGATCGATCACCGCCATCGCCGCGAGCAAGTGCAAAAATGGCAGCAGCGGCAAAATCGTGCGGTCGTTGCGGACGATGAACTGGTTGATGAAAATGAAATAGACGATTGGGAACGCGAGCAAGGTCAAGCCGATTTTCGAGCGCGCGATCACGAGCCGCGCCGCTTGCGCGAGCGCGAGGATTGCCAGCCCGCCCTCCATCGCCCAGACGTACCACAAATACCAGGGCAAGGTGTTGCCCTCAAAGCCAGCGTGCCCTTCGGCTTGCGCGAAAATTTCATAACCAAAGCCGCGCATGAACAGCGGAAAATCCAACACGACGTATGGCGTCGTCAGCAAAAATCCCAGGATGCTGGCGACGCCGGCAAAATAAATCTCCTTGCGTTTGAAACCGGCGATGCCGCCCGCGCGCAGAAAATGCGCGGCGATAATCGGCGCGACGATCAAAGGCAAGTTGTATTTCGACGAGACGGCGCACCCCGCGGCGATGCCCGCCCAAATGTAATTCCGCAAACGGGGATCGTCGAGCAGGCGTAGCGCGAACAGCGTCGAGAGGAGCGCGAAGAAGACGGCATACGAATCCGGGCGAAACATGTGACTGTTGTACACCGCGCCCGGCGACACGGCAAGCAACAGCGCGGCGATCACGCCGCCCCACGCGTTGCCCGTGAGTTTGCGCCCCAGGTGGTACATCACGCCGAGCGAAGCAACACCGAACGCCGCCGTCACCCAGCGCACGTACAAAAATTCGGCGGGGATAGCAAGCAAGCCGACGCCCATCGTCACCACTTCGGGCAACGTCAAATCGAGCGGCGAGGTAAACACACCCAGCCAGTTGCCCACCCAGTAAAACGGCACGAGCGCGAGCGCGTTGATGTAAAACATCAATGAGGGATAATTCAACCAACCGGGGTTGAGGTTGCCGGTTTGGAAAATCCGCAACGCAATGCGAAAGTGCGTCGGCTCGTCCGGCGCGGCGGTGTACGGCAAGCCGAAATCAATGCCCCACACGCGCAACCCCGCGCCGAGCAGAATGACGAGCGCTAACGCGCCCCAATGCCATTGCCATTTCATCGTTGCTTCATCCTCATCGCTTGGGAGCCGGTTGAAACAATGCGCCCGCCGCCGTTTCGTGCAAAGCGGCTTGGTCGTTCAGACCCAGCGTGCGATACACGCGCGCGAGATGATAGTGCGCTTGCGCGTTCGTCGGCGCGGCGACCAGCGCGGCTTCAAATTCGCGCGCGGCTTGGCGCGGCTTGCCGGCAAGTTCCAGCAACATGCCCAGCCCGGTGCGCGCGAGCGAATCGTTTACGCCATCCGCCAGGGCTTGGTTGTACAATTGGATCGCGCTCTCCCAATCGCCGAACTGCGCGGCGGTATTCGCCTCGATCAGCGCGTCCGGGCGCAACGCGCGTAACACGCGAAACAGCGCGCCGTATTCGTTGCGGTACAACAATTGAAAATGGTTCGGCAGTTGCTCCATCTGCGCGACCAACTCGCGCTCGCCGCTCAGCACCACGTAATCCACATGCCGATCATTCAAAATATCCAGATGCGTTTGCGTGACGAATGGCGAGGTGAGAAACGTGTCCGCGTCGGCGCGTTCCGCCGATTTGGGATTTTCGCGGTACAGCACCGGTTTGAGCGTCGCGCGGTATGCCGGGATCGCATCGGTAATGTCGCGCCATGCAAAAACCACGCCGCCGCTCGGCGGAGAGTGAACGCGCAACGCTTTGAGGATCGCATACGCGCCGTTCGGCAAAGCGTGTCCGGGCCCAATCACGGCGGGCACTTGGAGTTGCACATACAGCGGCACTGATCCCAGCACGAGCGCCAAGCCGATGCCGAACGCGACCGTCCATTGCGCGGCGCGATTCCACACCCGGGCGCGCAATGCTGGCAGTCCGGCGCGCACAACGCGTTCCAGGTGCGGAATAAAATAGACGAGGATAAACGTCTTGGGAATCCACGTCCACAGCCGCTCAATCGTGCTCGTCATTCGCAAATCCAGCCACTGGAAAATCGGCGGGGTGTACAAAATGATGAGCACGACCAGCGTCGTGCTGAACAAGAATTGCGCGGTGAGATCACGGCGGACAAAGCCGAGCAAGAACGGCGTCAACAGCAATGCCGCGAGCATCGCCGGCTGACCCAGGTAATCCCACCGCAAAGTAAAGATCGTCGGCGTGAAAAAAGTATAGCGATGGCGAACGAGCGGAAACACCACGTCTTCGGGTTTGAGCCAGCCGGTCGCCACGAGTTGCGGCAAGGTGCGATTCAACAGCGCGATGATAACCGGCGTCAACAGCACGAACAAGCCGCCCACCGCCACGAGCAATTCGAGCACGCGTCGGCGTTCCACCGGGTCGCGCGTCGCCCAGCCGCGCAACAGAATCAGCGGCGCGAACGTGATCGCCGGCAACAAAATGCCCAAGAGTCCATGCGTGGCGATCATCCCGATTGCCGCGAGCCACAGCGCGCCCAAAAGTCTTGCGTCGCCGTGCCGCAAATAACGCAAACCCAATGCGGCGACCAGCGGCATAAAAACTAGCATCACGACGGTGTGATCTTGGTTGCTGTGCGCGATGAGCCACCAACCGGGCCAAATCGTGATCGCGTCGGGATTGAAGAGATCGGCAATGCAAAACACAAAGTAGAGCAAGATCGCAACGAGCGACCCGGTTTGGTTTTGAAAGAGCGCGCGCGCTAACGCGTAAAACGCAAGCAACGAGAGCGGCGCAAAAATTGCGGGCACCCAATTTTGTCCCAGCCGAATCAGGTCTACATCCAGGTACCGCACAATCGCCGCTTGGAAAAACCAAATCGGGTGCACCGCATTGCGATCCGAAAGCAACGGCGCGGTGAACCGAACCGTGTCCGCCATCCCGCGAATGTCTCGGAAGTAATTCCAATCGTCTTCGTCGTTCGGACCGATTTGTGTCAAGCCCGCCATCGCAACAAGCGCGAACAGGAACGCGAACGCGAGCACGCGTCGCGCCGGTTGTTGCGTCGCCGGCGGCGCGCCCGGCGTGTGCGCGAACCAGCGCGCCCAGCGTGAATCGGCAAAACGCGCGGAGCGTCGCCAGCGCACCACCGTGATCGTCGCGGCAACCAGCGTCAGGATCACGCCCAGCCACGCGAGCAACAAGTAATCCCAGCTCAGCATTAGCGCCTTGCACACAAAGATCGCCGGCGTAAACAAGCCCGCGCTCAACGCCAAGCCCAGCGGCAACCGCTCGAACCAATCGAACGATTTGCCGGGCAAGAATATTTCGGCGAGCAAAATGCCGGGCAAAAAGGAGAGCGCGATCAGCGCTCCCACCGATACCAAAAATTCAATTCCGCCAGCCATGCCGGTTCCGTCTCAACAAATTTTCCCCGCGCTATTTCGCTCGGCGCGACCCCAGGAATGGCGCGGCGAGGATCGCCAAACCAATCCCGATCAAAATGAGGGGCCAGCCCTTTTCGAGCAACAGCTGCGCCTGGGGCACGCCCGCCGCCACCCCAACCAGCACGAGAATGCCGCCGGGAATCAGGGACCACCAATGCGAAGCGCGCACGACGAGCAACTGGATCACATAGATCGCAACAAAGCCCAGACCCAACCCAATCGGCACGGACGCCGCTGCGGTGAGTAGCGTGCGCTCGAACGCCAAGCCCATGCCAATCCCGGCAAGAATACAACCGGGAATGAGCAAGCCATACGCGCGCGTGAATGCGTACGGAATGAGGAACGCGACGCCGAGCAAAACGAGAAACAGCGCGGGTCCAAAATCGAAATACTGGGCGAGCAGAAACGCCACACCTAGAACGATCAGCACTAAACCGGGAACCAGTCGCGCGCGATCCATATTTCCTCCCTCTTCAGCGCGCCACGCCGCGCCGCGCACATTCGCCGCACGCGATAAACGCGCGATGAATGCGTTTGTTGCCGGCGGCGTCCACCGCCACATAGTACGGTTGCCCGCGCTCGATCAAATCGCCGGAATCAACCGCTTCGCCTTCCTTACCCGCGAACACGCGATCCCGCTCGATCAATTTGGCGACGTGATCGCGCACGCGGCGCGTCTGCCCGCGATCCACTTTGTGATGATGTGACGAGACCAAGCGCCCGTCCCGATCCACACGCACCGCCACCGCATCCATCAACGTCACGACTGCGCCGCGCGCCACTCCCAGGTCTGCGCCTTTCAATTCCACTTGCCGCGGTGCAGTGTAATACAGCATTCGGCTCGCATCGTCGCCGGTTTGCGCGCCGACGAGTTGGTACGCTTGGCGCGGCGCGGCAAGCGCCCGGCGAATGCCGGAGGGCAGGTCTTCGCCGACGCGCGTTTCGGACAACTCCCACGAGGGGCGCACGTCGAGCGGCACGCTCGCCACACCCGCGCCTACACTCGTTTGCGTGTGCCCCGCGCCGGCATTTTTTCGCAACGCGTTCGCTTCGCTCGCTTTGAGAATCCGCCGCGCGACAAACGCTTTTTTCAACGCGGCAAAATACGCGCCGCCGAAATTTTGTTGATCGGCGGTGAGCATCGCCACGGCAATCGCTTTGAACGGCGCGTCGCCGCGCGGCGCGAGGATCAGTCCTTGCGCGATCAACCGCCCGCCGATGCCGCGCGCTTGCGCCAGCGCATCGTCCGCCGCCAAGTTGGCGTTCGCCCCGCGCAACGCTTCGTAGACGCCGACGAGGAGATCGTAAAACGCGCCGGAAAAAATGCGCGAAAAATTATGGGACTCGGAACTCAGTTGCGTCGCCGGCGCACGCGTGGGCAAATTATCCGGATCGCGGTACTTGAACGCATTCACCGCATCGCGCAAGGCATTGGGCGCATCCACCAAGTTGGCGCGCCCGGCGTTCACGAATGCGCGCGCGAGTTGCTCCGCCAAACGCGTCACGGCGTTGCTTTGCCGCAGATCGCCGGCATGCTCCGCTAACACCGCGGCGCGCACGCGGGGATTGGCAAGCGCGACCAAAATGGCGGAGACATCGCCGAACGCTTCGTGAAATGCGCCGGTTTCGCCCAGTAGAGAATCCCAGTAATCGGGATGTTGCGCGTCGAGTACCGCATGCCCGCACTCGTGCGCGATAATGTCGCCGCTTTCGCTCGTATAGATCGGCGCGCCGCTTGCCGCATCGGTGTTGAAAAAGAATTTCAAGCCGCGCCGATCATAGTAGGCGTTGAGCGCCACGCCCGCGCGCGGGAAAATCGGCAATGCCGCAAGCCCCGGTTGCCAGCCGAAATCCGCGCCGAAAAACTCCGCCCACGCGCCGTAGGTCTGCGTCAGCGTCACGTAGAGTTGTCCCGCTTCAAATTCCGGCGAACCTGGGTTGAACAAGCCGCCCGCGCCGGTCCAGCCGGGGATCGCAAACGGCGATTTGCCGACGGGCGGCGTCACCGTTTCGATGCCTAATCCTTGCGCGTTGGGATCGTTGAGGAACACATTTACCGCATTTGTCATAGCACCCTCTCAGCCCATATACGCGCGCCGCAAGCGTTTGCGCGCGTCGGCGTCGGTTTCGATGTACCACGGTTTGCCTTGCGCGCGCAAAACGTCCGGGTCAATCGCCTCGCCGAATGTCGCCACGTAGATTTGATCGGTGGCGGCAAGTTTTTGCACACTAGTCTTGATCGCCCGGAGGTGTTTTTCGTCCACCGGCGAAACCTGGGAAGAGACCAATGCGCCGCGCGCATCGAACTGGAGCGCGATGCTGGTGCGTTCATCTACGGTCACGCCGGCGGCAACGCCGAACTCGACGCCGGTGATCACAATCGGCACGGTCACGGCGTATTCGATGCGTGCGCCGCCGGGTAGCGTCCGGGCGGCGGTTTGCAATTGCAAACGCGCGTCCGCCGGCAAATCCAGCGCCGTGCGCACCTGCGCGATAAAAGCGGCGTCGCCGGCAAGGCTGGGATCGGTGAGACGCAATTCATCGGTCAACACATCTCACCTGGCTTTCGTTATGGGCTTTCGGTGCGCCCGCCGAAATTGCCTTTGCTCGCCGGCAGGATCATTTCAACGTCATTGTGCGGACGCGGGATGACGTGCACGCTGACCAGTTCGCCGACGCGTTTCGCCGCCGCCGCGCCGGCATCGGTCGCCGCTTTCACCGCGCCGACATCGCCGCGCACCATCACGGTGACAAACCCGCCGCCGATGTATTCACTGCCGATCAGTTTGACGTTCGCGGCTTTGACCATAGCATCCGCCGCTTCCACCGCGCCGATGAGGCCCTTGGTTTCGACCATGCCCAGCGCAATCATTTCCGGTGCTACCATTGAAAACGCCTCCTTGTGTCAACTCGCTTCAAACCGCGAATTGCAATTCCATCTTCTGCAGATTGATTATCGCTCCTACAACACACTACCCTTTCCGAAACGTCACTTGCCCTTCCACTTGCAGGGTATCCACAATCGCCATGATCACCGCGTCCGTCGGCGTTTCTTTGGTGAGCGCAGTCTGCCGCGCGGAACTGCCCTGCGCGATCAGCACCACATCGCCCACGCCGGCATCGAGCGTGTCAATCGCCACAACCGGCTTGCCGACAAGCTCGTTCGTCACCGACGTTTCGCGGACGATCAACAGTTTGCGCCCGATCATTTTTTCATCTTTAATGGTCGCCACCACCTCGCCGACCACACGCGCGATTACCATCGCTCTGCTCCCGTTTTCGTGAATGGGCTTGATTATACGTCAGACGAAATGCAAGTCAACTTGATGGGGCGAAACATTTTTCGCGCCGTCAAAAATGTTTCGCCCGCGCGCATTTACTCTTTGCCTTGATACTTGAACGAGACTTTGACTTTGGCGCGATACGCAACCACCTTGCCATTTTCGATCTGCATGTCGAGTTGCACGATTTCGGCGATCCGCAAATCGCGCAACGATTTGCTCGCCATCGCCACGGCGTTCGTCGCCGCCTTTTCCCACGATTCGACGCTCGTGCCGACCAACTCGATCACTTTGTACACACTGTCTGGCATCGCATCCTCCTTCGCCCATCGGGCTGAATCGAAACGCGCGCACCGCCCGCTTGCGGTTCGCTACGCTCCCACACGCCACAGCAACGACACCCCCAAAAGCAAAATCATGCCGATCACCAACGCGCGAAACCGTTCGCGGTTGACTCGCCGATCCAGGCGCGCGCCGGCAAAAATGCCCAACCCCAGCGCGGGCACGGCGCACGCGTAGAATGTCAACACGCTCGGCGTGACGCGCTGGGCGAGCATGTGCAAAGCAACCGTCAACAGACTGCTGATGAAAAATAATGCTTGCAACACGCCGCGAAACTCATCCTTGCCCCACGCCTGCAACGATCCGTACACGATCAGCGGCGGACCGGGCATATTGAACGCGCCGCCCAAACAGCCCGATAAAAAACCGGCGAGGAGCGACCAGCGCAACGAAAGACCGGGCATCACGAACGGGCGCGCCCAACTGTACAACGCATAGCCGATCAAGATCGCGCCGAGCAACGTTTTGATGATCGCCTCGTCCACGTGCGTCAACGCCCACACGCCGACCGGTACACCCAACGCGGCGGCAATCCCCAAGCGCGTCACCTCGCGCGCGATCAAAGCGTTGCGGTAGCGCACCACGTTGATCGCATACAACGTCAACCCAGTCAGCGCGACGAGCGGCGCGGCAATCGGCAGACCCAACACGAGCGTGACGAGCGGCATCACGATCAGCGCGAAACCAAAACCGGTGATCGTCTGCAACATCGTCGCGCCAAAAAAAATGGTCGTTAGCCAAACCAGGGAAATCCAAAATTCGGTCATCAAGGTTGATTTTAGTATACGCCAATTGTTTGGACAAATCAACCTTGACACTGCACGCCAAGTGTGGTACAAACATTCGCAATGCCGAACGAACAATTGTCCTTGTTTCCGCCCGCCAACGCGGAACCCAAACGAGTTCAAGAACCGAAACGCGAGCCGCCCGCGCCGCCCCCGCCCGCCCCCGCGTCGGCAACGGGCACACCGCCGGTTGCCCTCGCGCCCGCCGCGCCGCTCCAAGCCGCGATCACCGCGTACCACGAGCAGATGCGAACTATCGGCTGGTCGCCGCACACGATTCAAGCATTCGGCAGCGATCTCAAATTGTTCAGCGCGCACATCGGCGCGCAGATCGCGCTCAACGAAATTACCACCGAAACGATCACCGAATTTTTGAACTGGCTGCGTTACGACCGCGGCGTGCCGTGCAAACCGAAAACGTACCAGCGCCGTTTGACGACGCTCAAAGTTTTTTTCGCGTGGCTCAAACACAGCGGCGTTCTCACAACCGACCCGGCTTTGCCGGTCGCGCACATTCCCGTCACGACCGCGTTGCCGGAAATTTTGTACGACGATCAGATCGCGCAACTGCTCGCACAGGCGCGCGCGCTGGCAAACGCAGACAAGAGCGATCCGCGCCCGCTCCTCCTTGTGACGCTACTGCTGGCGACCGGCATCAAGAAAAGCGAAGCGATGGCGTTACGACTGAGCGACATTGACGTGGCGAGCCGTGCGCTGTTGATTCGCCACGACGACGCCAAAAAACGTTTCAAGGAACGTAAACTCAAACTCTCCGCCGAATTTATCGAGACCCTGCCGCGTTATCTCGCGCAGTACCAGCCGGCGGTCAACCTCTTCGAGTGCACGGCACGCAACCTCGAGTACGTCCTCGCCGATCTCGCGCAGGCGACCAACTTGGGCAACACCGTCTCGTTCGAAAGTTTGCGCTGGACGTGCGCGGTGCAAGATTACAAAAACGGAATGGCGGAAGATCACATCCGACTCAAACTGGGTCTCTCGACAATTACCTGGGAAGAAGACGGCGAGCGGTTAAAGACACTTGCCGGCGCACCGCTCTAGCACCGTGCGCGTGAGCCGCTTGCCCCAGATTGGAAATTGCGTATGAAATCTGCCTTTGCCCAAATCCTCAACGCCCGCCCCGATCCGCTCGCCGTGTTGCAAACCACCGCGTATGTTGTCGAAAATGCGCGCGCCGTCCGGATCGATCACCGCGCCGTCGCCCACGCGGCGGACACGCTTGCGGCGCAACACGTCGAGCCGCCCGCATGGAACTATGCGCGGCATTATCACGACGGCGCTGAACGCACCGTCAATTATTTGTTTTTGCTCGACACACTCAATTTTTGTTTTTGGGGCAAGCCGCGCTGGAAGATCGAATATCGCGGCGAAACACTCGACGGCTACTGGGCGCTTGCCGCCGCGCTCAAACGCGCCGTCGAAAAAAATTCCCAGGTCGTCGACGCCGCGTTTATGGCGCGCCTCACGCCGCAGGAGCTGGCGGATATTTTACGCGGGACGGGCACAACCCCGCTGTTCGTCGAACGCTGGCGCAACGTCCGCGAATTGGGCGCAACGCTGACTAATTGCTGGAACGGCAACGCCGCGCGCTTTGTCGAATGTGCCGCGCACGACGCGCCACGGCTCGCCCGAATGCTCGCGGAAAATTTCGCGTCGTTCAACGACGTGGCGATCTATGACAACCGCCCCGTGTACTTTTTCAAGCGCGCGCAAATTCTCGTGAGCGATCTGTGGGGCGCGTTCGATCATCAAGACTGGGGCACGTTCGACAACCTGGAAACGCTCACCGCGTTCGCCGATTACAAACTGCCGCAGATTTTGCGCGCGTGGGGCATTCTGAAATACGCGCCCGCGCTCGCGCGCAAGGTGGACGCGCAGATCGAGTTAGCCGCCGGCAGTCGCGCCGAAATCGAAATTCGCGCGGCAACGTTGTGGGCGGTGGAATTTTTGCGCGCGGCGATCAACGCGCAGGGGCGCAACTTGTGGAGCGTGCAGGTGGATTGGATTTTGTGGCAAGCCAGCCAGGGCAAGTTTGCCGGAATGAAACCGTATCATCGCGTACGGACGATCTATTATTAAGAACGGGAGAGAGGGAGAGAGGGTGAGGGGGAGAAAATTGGTCAAGATGATTTGGCATCCCGAACAATGGACGATCAATCGGTGAAAAAATGATCTTGGCTCCCATTCACCCATTCACCCACTCTCCCACTCTCCCACTCACCCGCTCAGTGATAGACGGAGCGTTTCGAGCCAACCTATGACCCGCGAACAATTCATCAAACGCAAACTGAAACAGTGGCAAGCGATTTTGCAACTGCGCGATTGGACGATCACGTTCGAGACGCGCGACATTGACGAGTTCGAACAAGGCATCCAATGGCGCTTTACCGAACGCACCGCGCACATCGTGTTCACCACGCGCACCCGCCGCGACCGTTTGGAAAAAGACATCGCGCACGAACTCAGCCATCTGATTCTGGCAAAATTCGACCGCTATATCGAAGACTGGGTGTGGCCCCGCCTCAGCAAAAAAGAAAAAGCAACGTACGGCGAAACGCACAACAAGTTACTGAACGAAGTGATCGATCACTGGCTCAACGTCGTGCGCGCCGGGCAAGCCAAGTAGCGCGAACGATCAGAGCCGCGCACAACGATCCGACTACCCAACCAACCAACTATCCAACTACCCGACTACCCAACTATCCAACTACCCAACTACCCAACTACCCAACTATCCAACCAACCCCTATGTCACTTTTTTTTGAAATCACACACCGCGATCCAAACTCCCGCGCGCGCGCTGGCGTCATTCACACCGCGCACGGCGACATCGAGACGCCCGCGTTTATGGCGGTCGCCACGCAAGCCACCGTCAAGGCGTTGTCGCCGGATGATCTCGCAAGCATCGGCTTGCAATTGCTGATCGCGAACACGTACCACCTCGCGCTGCGGCCGGGCGCGGAGCAGATCGCCGAACTGGGCGGCTTGCACGAATTTATGAATTGGAAGCACGTGCTGATGACCGACAGCGGCGGCTTTCAAGTCTTTTCGCTCGGCACGGCGATCCGTGACGGCGTCGGCAAGATCGCGGACATTTTTCCAGAGGAACAGAGCGCCGCGAAACGAATAAAACCGAAACGGCTGGCGCGATCCGGCGGCGCGCCCCTGTGCAAGATTGACGACGCCGGCGTGACGTTTCGCTCGCACCTCGACGGCACGCTCATGCGGCTCGATCCCGAACGCTCGCTCCACATTCAGCACCAACTCGGCGCGGATTTCGTCGTCGCGTTCGACGAGTGCACTTCGCCGCTCGATTCGCACGCGTACACGCACACCGCCTTGCAACGCACCCATCGCTGGGCGGAACGTTCGCTCGCGCAACACGCGCGCACGAAACGCGACTATCAATCCTTGTTCGGGATCGTGCAAGGCGGCGCGTACCGTGATCTGCGCGAGGAGAGCGCGCGCGTGATCGGCGGCTTGCCCTTCGACGGGCTGTGCATCGGCGGCTCGCTTGGCAAATCGAAAAAAGAAATGCACGCGATCCTGGATTGGACGATTCCGCTTTTGCCGGACGCCAAACCCCGCCACTTGCTCGGCATCGGCGAACTGCAAGATATTGCCGAAGGCGTCGCGCGCGGAATCGATCTCTTCGATTGCGCCGCGCCGACGCGGTGGGCGCGCAATGGCGCGCTGATCGTCTCGCGTGCCATCGCCGAAAACCCGGAGCGCCGGCTCAACATCTCGAACGCGCGCTATACGCGGGATCGTTCACCCGCCGATCCGACGTGCGATTGCTACACCTGCCAAAATTTTTCGCGCGCGTATTTGCATCACTTGCATCGCGCGAAAGAATTGATCTACTATCGCCTCGCCTCGTTGCACAACCTACGAATGATGACGCGCTTTGTGCGCGAGGTGCGCGCGCAAATCATCGCCAATTCGGCGTGAGATCAAAAATCGCCCGGGCTAGACCGGGGCGATTGGTTTACCGTATGCGTTTTTCCACAAGAACCGCACCACCGTCAATTTGACGATGTACTCGTACGCGCGGCGGCGATCCAACAACCCGCGCGTCAGCACGCCAATTGCGCCCATCTTGTGTTTCACATTTTCGATCCGGGCGAACGCATCCATCGCCGTGCCTAACTCGACGCCGGCGCTCAACTGATCCGCCACCTCGTCCGGCAAAAGCATGTTGCTCGATCCGCCCACGCCCACGCGCCCCGCGCGATCCACCAACGCGCACCACGCGCACGTCATCACGCCGAATTCCGTTTCGAGATAGCCGGCTTCCAGCCCCACACCCAAATCCGCGCGCGCCTGTGCGCGTGCCGCGCGCGCGCGATTGACCGCACCGCGTCGGGTCTGGCGGTCACCGCGCGGTTGCGCCGGCACACGCGACGGCGCATCCACCGCGACAAAAGTCGCGCGCGGGTACACTCGCCGCAACACATTTTGCGCCGCGCGAATTTTCACCGGATTTGTCGAGCCAATCGCAATCCTCACCGCCAACTCCCCAGCACGCCATCCGTATTACGTATTGCGTATTGCGTATTGCGTAGCGCCTTTCACACTTTCAACGTCTTCCATTTGCCCGCGCGAAAACGGAGCCAGAACAAAACCGCGCGCACGGCAAAATCCATATACCATGCCACCCACATGCCGAACAAACCACCGCCCAGCACAATCCCAAACAAATAGCCCAAGCCCACACGCATCACCCAGACGCCGGCAAACGTCACGAGCAACGTCGCGCGCGTGTCGCCCGCGCCGCGCAACGCTTGCGCCGCGATAATGCTCGTCGCCTGAAACGGTTGCGAGCACGCGATAAACAGCATGCACATTTCGGCGAGCCGTTGCACCTCCGGCTCGTGGGTGTACATCCCCACCAGCGGCGCGCGCCAAATGGCAAACGCCACCCCCATCAACATCATCCACACCATGCCGCTTTTCAACGCTTGGATGGCGCTTTGCTCCGCGCGCGCCGGGTCTTTCGCGCCCAGGTTTTGCCCCACCAGCGTCATCGCGGCGACGCCGAACGCAAACGCCGGCAAGATCGAAAACCCGGCGATGTTGAACGCAATCTGTTGCGCGGCAAGATCAAACGTGCCGAGCGAAATCGTAATCGCGCTGAACACGAGCATGCCCACCTGGAACACGACATTCTCCATCGCCGCCGGTCCGCCGATGTTGATGATGCGCGCAATCACATCTCGATGAAAACCCCACCCGCCGCGCCACGGCAATTTCAAAACCGACCCGCGCTTGAACAGCACATACAAGATCAACAGCGAGCCGATCATCCGCGCCAGTGTGGTCGCCACCGCCGAGCCGGTTGTGCCCAAGCGCGGAAAACCGAAATTGCCAAAGACGAGCAAGTACGCCAGCCCGATGTTGATCACGTTGATCGCCGCAGTGATCACCATCGGGGTGCGCGTGTCGCCTGCGCCGCGCAACGTGCCGCTGCCGATAAACATCACACCCATCACAATCGAGCCAACCGAAATAACGCGCAGAAAACCGCCACCAATCTCCGTCACATCTGCGGGCGCGCCCAAAAGCCGAATCATTTCGTTCGAGAAAAACCAACCAATCGCCGCGATCCCAAACGAAATCAAAACCACCAACAAGAGCGATTGCTTGGCAACGCGCCCCGCTTCGCGTTTGTCGCCCGCGCCCACCGCGCGCGCCACCAACGCCGTGTTGCCAACCGCCAATCCCATAAACAGCACGATCAGCAAAAACATCAATTGATTGCCCAAGCCAACGCCGGCAATCGCGTCCGGTCCCAGTTGCCCGACAAAGATCAAATCCACGACGCCGAGCATCGTTTGTAGAATATTTTCGACGAGCGAGGGCCAGGCAAGTTGAAACAAGTGCCGATTCAAACTGATCGGCTTGGCGGGAGGGGTGTCCATTTATTCGACCTTTAACCGGGCGAGCGTCGCGCGCGTCGCAACCACATCGCGTTGCATCTGCTCGACCAACGCCGTCCCATTCGGAAATTTGATCTCTTCGCGCAAGCGCGCGATAAATTCGACCGTCATGATTTGATCGTACACTTCGCCGGCAAAATCCAAAATGAAAACTTCGAGCAAGCGTTGCCCGGCGGTGAACGTGGGGCGCACGCCGATATTCGCCGCGCCGCCGCGCCAGACCTCGCCGATTTTGACGCGCGTCGCGTAAATGCCGTTTGCCGGCAACAACCGCCGTTCCGGCAATTCGATATTCGCCGTCGGAAAGCCCAGCGTGCGCCCGCGTTGATCGCCGCGAATCACGCGCCCGCGCACGGAAGGATAGCGCCCCAGCCATTCCGTCGCCGCCGGCAGATCGCCCGCCGCGATCAACGCACGGATGCGCGTGCTGGCGATCACCTGCCCGTTGAGCCGGAGCGGCTCGACGACGTTCACCCGAAAATTCTGCTCCGCGCCGAGCGCGCGCAAAAATTCGACCGTGCCCTCGCGTTTGTAGCCGAACGCAAAATCCTTGCCGCACAAAATTTCGGCAAGGTGCACGCGGTCGAGCAAGGTCTGCACGAAATCGCGTGCGCGCGTTTGCGCCGCTTCCCGGCTAAACGGAAACACGATGGCGTAATCCAAGCCCAGCGGCGCGAGCCATTCGAGCCGTTCAGCCAGCGTGCTGAGATAGCGCAAATCGGACTCGGGGCGCAACGCCACTTTGGGGTGCGGGTGCAGGGTGATGAGCGCACTTGCGGCGTTCAGCGCGTTCGCGCGTGCGACAACTTGGCGAATCAAATGTTGATGCCCGCGATGCACGCCGTCGAACGAGCCAATCGTCAAAACGGTGGGGCGATTGATGAAGGTGCTTTCGAGGTTGGGAAAAATGTCCATGGCTATTTTTGATTTGCAATTTCTGATTTTTGATTTGCCTCCAACCCAGCCAATCAGAAATCAAAAATCAGAAACCAGAAATACCTTCCTGGGTTTCCACGCGTGCGGCGTTGCGCCGCGTTCGAGGAGCGCAAGGCACTCACCGTTCGGCAGGTACGCGCGCAAAAGCGGCGCCGTGAACGCGCGCCCGCACGCCAACGCCTTGCCGTTCACAATCGCTTGCGCGGCGGAAGCGTCCACCGTCACGGCGGGCAAATGCGTCAACGCGTGATCGAGCGGGAGCAGGTGTTGCATCGCCGTACCGTGCGCGAACGCGTCGCGCAACTGTTCGAGCGTGAGCGCGCGCGCCAGCGGAAACGCGCCGCTGGCAGTGCGCCGCAACGCGGTGAGGTGCGCGCCACACCCCAAGCGCGCGCCGAGGTCGTGCGCGAGCGAGCGAATGTACGTGCCCTTGCTACAATGCACGTCGAACTCGATTTCGGGCAAGGCGATCTCGCGCAGGGTGAGCGCGAAAAATTCGACGGCGCGCGCCTGGGTTTCCACCGCTTGGCCGCGCCGCGCGAGTTTGTACAGCGGCACGCCGGCTTGTTTGATCGCCGAATAAGCCGGCGGCAATTGCGTTTGCTTGCCGAGAAAACCGGCGAGCGCCGTTTCGATTTGTGCGGGCGTCGCCGCCACCGCTCGCTCCGCGACGACTGCGCCGGTCGCATCGTACGTGTCCGTCTCGCTGCCGAGCCGCACACGCGCGCGGTACTGTTTATCGTGATCGATCAAATATTCGGAGACGCGCGCGCCCTGCCCAACGCATACAAGCAACACGCCGGTCGCCATCGGATCGAGTGTGCCGGCGTGTCCCACCCGCCCAGCGCCGGAAATTTTTCGCACCGCCGCTACAACGCTGTGCGATGATTTCCCGGCGGGTTTATCCAAAATGAAAATGCCGTTCAGCCCGCGCGGCGCAACCGGCACGACCGGCGTTTCACGCACAGGCAACGGGCATGCATGCGCCGCGCCACAAAGAATGCAAGTCATAAGTCCAGAGGAAAACGAACAATTAAGTGATCAAGCAACCGATTGCCGGCTTGCCCGATCAGCCAAGCGCCTTTTTGATTTCCGCCAGCACTCGCTCACGCGCCGCCGGCAGAGGTCCGTCAATCAACGCGCCCGCCGCTTGCTTGTGCCCGCCGCCGCCGAGCCGCGCGGCAACTCCCGCCACGTCACAGCCAACGCGCGCGCGCAAGCCCACATCAATTTTGCCGTTCTCGCGCTCGATCAACACCAGCGCGACCTTGGCGTCTTCGACGCTGAGCAGTTGATTGATGATGCCGCCGGTGCCGTTGCCGTTCA
>CAIKBD010000254.1 GCA_903825565.1 uncultured Anaerolineales bacterium
CACCGGTGAGGAGGAAACCGGCTTGCGCGGCGCGCACGCGTTCGTCGAGTACGCGCGCGCGAACAACCTGACGATCCGCGCCGTCGTCAATTTCGACAACCTGGGTCGCGGCGCGCTGGCGATTCGCCCGTCCGCCGAAATGCCGGGTTTCGTGTTTGCGTTGCCGTTTGCCGGCGACCTGGCGTTCGACGGCAGAACCTTGCGCGCGAGCCCGCCGGTGCCGCCGCCGAATGCGCGTCTCACGCAAGAATTATTGCGCGCGCATCCGGGCGTGGTGGTGTACGAACGATTCACCGCCGTGAGTGATTCGAACGTGTTTCAGGCGAGCGGCATTGACACGGTGGCGATCAGCGGCGACGATATGTACTACCTCGAACAGACCTGGCATACCGACGCGGATCGCATCGAACTGCTCGACACGCGCAATTTGGATCGCGCGTGGGAATTGATCGTCGGCGCGCGTTAGCCCGCGCCCGATTTTCGGTTTGCCGAATCCCTGTGATATAATCCAGCCCGCACAACCATCCTCGTCCCCGCCAGGAGGCTCGCGTGACGATTCGCATTGCGATTGACAGCACGTGTGATCTGCCGCTCGAGGTTACCGCGCAATTGGGTATCGGCGTAGTGCCGTGTTGCATCAACATTGGCGAGCGCAGTTATCTTGATGGCGTGGATTTGGCGCGGCAAGAATTTTATCAACGTCTGCCCACGTACAATCCCACGCCCAAAACCGCCGCGCCCGGCGTCCAGGT
Organism: uncultured Anaerolineales bacterium; assembly: GCA_903825565.1. GTDB lineage: Bacteria > Chloroflexota > Anaerolineae > UBA4142 > UBA4142 > CAIKBD01. Next base: position 753 of record CAIKBD010000254.1, read on the forward strand.
TTTCCTGGAGACGTACCAAAAATTGATCGCGGACGGCGCGACGGAAATTCTCTCGATCCATCTCGCTTCGTCGTTGAGCGCGGTGCTGAACGTTGCGCGCATCGCGGCGGAGGAAGTGACCGACGCGCGCGTCCGGGTTTTCGATTCGCGCTCGCTGTCGTTGGGCGCAGGTTTTCTCGCGGAGGCGGCGGTGGAGGCGGCGGCGCGCGGCGCAGCGCTCGCCGAGATCGAAACGCTACTGCAAGAGCGCGTCACGCGCACGCACGCGATGGCGTTGGTGGACACGCTCGAATATTTACATCGCGGCGGGCGCATCTCGCGGCTCGAACTGGGATTGGGCGCGTTGTTGCAGATCAAACCGGTGTTGCAAATTTACGACGGCGAAATTCTCGCCGAGAAAACGCGCACCGCGAAAGGCGCGCGCGAACGCTTGCGCCAACTGCTCGGCGCGATGGGCGCGGTCGAACGGTGGGCGATCTTGCACACGCATTGCCCGGAACGCGCGGATGAGTTGCGGCAATTGGTGCAACCGCTGTTTGCCGATCAACCGCCGCGCTACACGGTCGAGGTGACGCCGGTGCTCGGCGCGCATTTCGGACCGGGGATGGTGGGCTTGGCATACGTCGCGGCAAAATCAAACAGGTGAAAAATGGAAACGATGCAATTGGGACGAACCGATCTGCGCGTTGCGCCGTTGGGCGTGGGCGCGTGGGCGTGGGGCGACAAACTGTTTTGGCAATTCGGCAAGGGGTATGATCGGCAAGACGCGCACGCGGCAATCACGACGACGCTCGCGGCGGGCATTGATTTTTTCGACACGGCGGAAGTGTACGGCGCTGGGCAATCGGAAAAAATCTTGGGCGAGTACCTGCGCGAGAAAAATCCGCGCGTGGTGCTCGCCACAAAATTTCTACCGTATCCCTGGCGGTGGAGTTCGGCGACGTTGTTGCCGGCATTGCGCGCGAGTCTCGCGCGGTTGGGTTTGCCGCGCGTGGACTTGTATCAAGTGCATCAGCCGTTGCCGCCGGTTGCGCCGGAAGCGTGGATGGCGGCGATGGCGGACGCGTTCGACGCCGGCTTGACGCGCGCGGTCGGCGTGTCGAATTACAACGCCGCGTGGACGCGGCGCGCACAGCGCGCGTTGCAAGCGCGCAACATTCCGCTGGCGACGAACCAGGTGCATTACAGTTTGCTCAATCGCAAAATGGAGCGCGACGGAACCTGGGAAGCGTGCGCCGAACTGGGCGTCACGATCATCGCGTATAGTCCAATCGAGATGGGGCTGTTGACCGGCAAGTACACGCCAGATAATCCGCCGCCCGGCGTGCGCGCGTGGCGGTACACGCGGGAGTACCTCACGCGCATCCAACCGGTGATTGCATGCCTGCGCGAGATCGGCGCGGCGCGCGGCGGCAAAACGCCGTCCCAGGTTGCGCTCAACTGGACGATGTGCAAAGGCACGCTCCCGATTCCGGGTGCGAAGAACGCGCGCCAAGCGCAAGAAAATGCCGGCGCGCTCGGCTGGCGGTTGAGCGCGGCAGAGGTCGCCGCCTTGGATGCGGTCAGCGCGACCTTTGCCGAAAAAAAATCGCGCGGGTAAACGATCTCGATGCCGAATCCCACTCTCCGCCGGCGCGCCAATTTCGCGCGCATCGTGTTTGGCGTGCTGTTGCTGGCATGTGTCTTGCTGCTCGGCGGCGGATACTTTGCCACGCGCCCCTTGCCGCCAATGCCCGAAGCGCTCGCCGCGCTTGAAGCGGACGCGCGGGTGCAAGTTCAGACCCAACCGTACCTGGCTTTTTCGCCGCGCAACCAAATGCCGCAAACCGGGCTGATCATTTATCCGGGCGCGCGTGTGGACGAGCGGGCGTATGCGCCGACCGCGCGCGCGATTGCCCAGCACGGATTTCTCGTCGTGATTCCCGACATGCCGTTGCACCTCGCGCTCTTGTCGCCGGAGCGTGCGACCCAGGTTGCAACGTTGTACCCGGCGGTGCACCGCTGGGCGTTGGCGGGACATTCGCTCGGCGGTGTGGTCGCGGCGTCGTTCGTCAAGCAGAACCGGAATTCCGTCGTCAAGGGCTTGGCGCTCTGGGCGGCGTATCCGGCGGACGCGGACGATTTGTCCACTTTTACGCATGTGGCGATGATTTCGATTTTCGGCACACAGGACAAACTCTACCCGCCGGAAAAAATTGACGCGGCGCGCGCACGGTTGTCCCCGGCAACCCAGTTCGTCACGATTGCGGGCGGCAATCACGCGCAGTTTGGCTATTACGGCGCGCAAGCCGGTGATGGCGCGGCGACGATCTCGCGCGAGCAACAACAAGCGCAACTGGTCAAGGTGATGGTGGAATTTTTGCAGACCTTGCGCTAGACGTTGCACTCTGGTGCGCCCGGTGCTATAATACAAACGTGACTGTTCGAGCGCATGGCGATTCGAGCCACGCGCACACTTCAAAGGAGAAGTGGTGACATGTTCGGGGGGCATGGGCTTGTACTCTCGTTCAAACTATTTGCGATTTCAATCAAACGCCTGTCGTATGACGTTCCATAATGCGTCTTCGTCAGGCGTTTGCTATTTTGGGGAGGAGTTGGTGTGAGCGTTCTGACCTTGATCCAACCCGGCGTGTACCGCGATTCCGTCGCGTTAATGTTGCTCGCGCGCGAACTCGGCGCGTTGCCCGGCGTGAGCGCGGTATCCGTCGTGATGGGCACGCCGGCGAATCAAGCCGTGTTGCGCGAAGCCGGCTTGCTCACGTCCGAAGCGCAAGCCGCGAGTCCGAACGATCTCATCATTGCGATCCAAGCGCAAGATGAAACGCGCGCGCGCGCGGCGATGACGCAAGCGCAAACGATGCTCGCGCAAAAGGCATCGTCGGCGCAAGCGACCGGCGCGGCGCGCCCCAGGACGATGCGAAGCGCGATTCGCGCACTGCCTGAGGCGAACGTCGCGGTGATTTCGGTGGCAGGACAGTACGCGGCGGCGCAAGCGTGGGACGCGTTACGCGCCGGTTTGCACGTGTTGCTCTTCAGTGATCACGTTTCGGTTGATGATGAAGTCGCGTTGAAAGAGTACGCGGGCGCGCACGATTTGTTGTTGATGGGACCGGGCGCGGGCACGGCGATTTTGAACGGCGTCGGTCTCGGTTTTGCGAACGCGGTGCCGCGCGGCGACATTGGGATCGTCGCGGCGGCGGGCACTGGCTTGCAGGAGGTCAGCACGCTGATCGCCAAAGCCGGCGCGGGCATTACGCAAGCAATCGGCACCGGCGGCCGCGACGTGAGCGAAAAGGTCGGCGGCAAAATGCTGTTGCACGGTTTGCAAATGCTCCAAGCCGATCCAGAGACGCGCGTAATCGTCGTCGTCTCGAAATTGCCGGCGGACAGTGTGGTGGACAAATTGATGGCGCAGGTCGCGCAGTCAGACAAGCCGACGGTGTTGGCGTTGATGACAAATTACAAATTACAAATGACAAATGACAAATTCGCCACTCGCCACTCGCCACTCGCAACCGATTTGCGCCAAGCCGCATCGTTCGCCGTTGCGTTGTCGCGTGGCGAGAGTGTGGATGACGCGCGCCAAAAAATCGCGGCGGAAGATCGCGCGCTCGCGGGCAAGGCGCGGGCGTTGAAACGCAAATTGAATGCGCGCCAAAATTTTTTGCGCGGGCTGTATTCGGGCGGGACGCTGTGCGAAGAGACGATGCGAATTTGGCAGGCGGCGCTCGGCGGCATTTGGTCGAACGCGCCGCTCGATCCGAAATTGCAATTGCCGGATTCAAACGTGAGCAAGCGGCACACGGTCATTGACCTCGGCGAAGAAGAGTTCACCATCGGGCGGCCGCATCCGATGATCGATCAGGAATTGCGCGTGAAACGCATTTTGCAAGAGGCGCGCGATCCGCGCATCGCCGCGATTGCGCTCGATGTGGTGATCGGTTACGGTTCAAATGCCGACCCGGCATCCGAACTCGGCGCGGCGATCCGCGAGGCGAAACAGATCGCGGCGCAAAAAAAACGCGAACTGATTTTTGTCGCGTCGGTCACCGGCACGGACAGCGATCCGCAAAATTTGGCGCGCCAAACCGACACGCTCAAACAAGCCGGCGTGATGGTGTTGAACAGCAATGCGGCGGTCGCCCGGTTGACCCGCGCGCTCGTCGAATAAATTTTCAGTGTGGGAAAAAATATGAATGATGTGATGACTGGGCGAGCTTTTTTGCGTTGCGATGGCTGGGACGATTGGCGCGACAATCCCACCGATCAGAAAAAAGGCGTGCCCGCGCCACCGCTCGAAAAACCATTTCCGCCGGGCGTTCAACGGATTGATCTGGTTGCGCCGCAGGATTTTGCGATTGCGCCCATCGCCTTGCTCGACGCGATTCGTCGGCGCAAAAGTCAGCGCGCGTACTCCGCCGCGCCCTTGTCGCTCGCCGAGTTATCGTTTCTGTTGTGGGCGACGCAGGGCGTCAAGGAAATTGTGTTGGGCGGGCAAGCGACGCGCCGCACGGTGCCGTCCGGCGGCGCGCGGCATCCGTTTGAAACGTACTTGGGCGTGCAACGCGTCGAGACGCTCGCGCCGGGTTTGTATCGCTACTTGCCGGTCGAGCACAAGTTGATTTTGTTGAGCGATGCTTCAGACATGTACCCGTGCATGAATCAAGCCCTTCGCAATCAGGGGCGCGATTGCGCGGTTGTTTTTGCATGGACGGCGATCCCGTATCGCACCGAATGGCGTTACGCCGCCATGTCCGCCAAACTGATCGCGCTGGATGCGGGACACGTGTGCCAAAATCTGTATCTGGCGTGCGAAGCGATTGGCGCAGGCACGTGCGCGATTGACGCGTACAATCAAACCGAGATGGACGAACTGCTCGGTGTGGATGGCGTGGACGAATTGACCGTGTACTGTGCGACGGTGGGGAAAAAAGTGCAATAGTTGAATAGTGCAATAGTGCGTTAGTTTTTCCATCGCACTATCTCACTATTGCACTATCGCACTTGGATGTTTAGATGACGACAACTAATCGAGTGATCAACATCGGTCTGCAAATTTTTTCCGATAGTATTCGCGCGCAGGGCGTCGAAGTGCTGGACGTGGATTTTCGTCCGTCGCCATTCGATGCGCCGCGCCTCGCGTTCACGCAAACGGGGATTGACATCGAAGCGGCAAACGCGGAAGCGGCGCGCCGTATCGCATCGGGCAAAGCGGTGTTAATTGGATTAGGTATTGCGCGCGATGTAATTCCCGGAATGTGCGACAAGATGATTTTGCACGCGGGTCCGCCGCTTACCCTTCGACAAGACGCTCAGGGCGATGCCTGGGAGCGCATGTGCGGTCCGGTGCGCGGCGCGGTGATGGGCGCGTGTCTCTACGAGGGCTGGGCGCAAACAGCGGACGAGGCGGCGCGCCTCGCCGCGAGCGGCGCGCTCACGTTCGAGCCGTGTCATCATCACCACGCGGTCGGACCGATGGCAGGCGTCGTGTCGCCTTCGATGCCGGTGTGGATCATCGAGAATGCCGCATTTCAAAATCGCGCGTTCTGTACGCTGAACGAAGGACTCGGCAAGGTTTTGCGGTTCGGCGCGTTCGCACCCGAGGTCGTCGCGAAACTGAAATGGATGGAAACGGTTTTGTATCCCGCGCTCGATCAAGCCGTGCGTTCGATTGTGGGCGGCATTGACATCAAGAACTTGATCGCGCAGGCGTTGTACATGGGCGACGAGTGTCACAATCGCAACAAGGCGGGCACGTCGTTGTTCGTGCGTGCGATTGCGCCCGCGCTCGCGCGCACCTGCGCCGATGGCGAAACGCTTGCGCGTGTGATCGAGTTCATGGATCGCAACGATCATTTTTTCCTCAACCTCTCGATGCCCGCCGCGAAAGCGTTGACCGAACCCGCCGAGGGCATTCCAGGTTCGACGATTGTCACGACAATGGCGCGCAACGGCACCGATTTCGGCATTCGCATCGCGGGCTTGCCGGGACAATGGTTTGTGGCGCCGGCGGGGATGGTCAAGGGATTGTATTTCCCAGGTTTCAGCGAAGCAGATGCGAACCCAGACATGGGCGACAGCACGATCACGGAGACGGCTGGGTTTGGCGGCATGGCGATGGCAGGCGCGCCGGCAATCGTGAAATTCGTCGGCGGTGTGCCGCAAGATGCGATTGATGCGACGCTCGAAATGTACGATATTTGCGCGAGCGAGCACGACACGTTTTTGATTCCCGCGCTCAACTTTCGCGGCGCGCCACTCGGCATTGATGTGCGCCGCATTGTCGAAACCGGGATCGCGCCGCGCCTCAACACCGGCATCGCGCACAAGGAACCTGGGATCGGTCAGGTGGGGGCGGGGTTGTTGCGCGCGCCCATCGAATGTTTCGTCCAAGCGTTTGAGGCGATGCGGGGAACGTAAAACGTAAAACGTGATGCGTGATGCGTGATGCGTATTGCGTAAAGCGTATTGCGTGGGAGTGGGCGATGCACAAACTGCACAAGGAAATTCTTGTCGAGATCAAACAGCGCGCGGCGGAGACGAACACGCCTCTGCAACAAGGCAATCGCTATGTCGGCACAACGAAACCGATCTACCTCATCAAGTCGGCGGTGGTCGGTGAAATGTTTCGCGAGTTCAAAAAGCGGCACGCCGATTTATCACTTGATGAATTTGTCGCGCTGTTGGATTCGCTCGCGCGCGGAAAAACGTACAACGAATTTATCGCGGTTGGCGTTTTGCTCGGCGCGTATGGCGAACTGCGCGCCGCGCTTGATCCACGCGACCTGGATCGTTGGTTGGCAAATGCGCAGGGCTGGGCAGAAGTGGATGTGTTCTGCAACAACTTTAGCGCGAACGAAATGTTGGGCAATTGGAAAACGTGGAAAAGCGTGCTGGCCGCCTTCGCGCGCGACGCAAACGTTCACAAACGCCGCGCGAGTTTGGTTCTGCTCGTCGTGCCCGTGCGCGAGTCCGACGATGCGCGTTTGGCGAAGCTCGCGTTTGCGAACGTGGACAAGCTCAAGCACGAGAAAGACATTCTCATCACCAAAGCCGTGTCCTGGATTTTGCGCGAACTCATCAAGCATCATCGCGCCGAGGTTGAGCAATACTTGGATGCGAACGCGAACGCGTTGCCGAAGGTGGCACTTCGTGAGATGCGGGTCAAGTTGGAGACGGGGACGAAGTCAGGACGGAGTAGAAAATCTACTGCCAAGGCATGAAGAAAAATGAGGCGGAAAATTTTTCATTCAATTGGCACAATACAATTTATAATTCGCAATTCGTAATTCGCAACTCGTTTGATAAATTCCCTTCAAGGAGGAAGTAGAAAATGAAACTGATTGACCTTACCATCCCGCTCGGCATTGCCACCCCAGCATGGCCCACGTACGAGCCGCTTCAACTCAAATATTTCAAGCGACTCGCACCCAACGGCGCGAACGGGCAACTGCTCACGCACTCGAATCACCTCGGCACGCACCTCGACGGCGAAATTCACTTTTACACGCCGGGCAAGGACATTGCCTCGCTCGACCTCAACGATTTTCTCGTCGGACAAGGCGTCGTCGTTGATCTCTCCGATGTCGCGGGCGATTACGACATCTACACATCCCAGATGGTCGAAGAGCGCGTCGAGGTGCGCGAGGGCGACATTCTCATCATCCACACCGGCTATCATCGTTACGGCTGGGATCAACCGCTCGCCGATGAAGTGCGCTACATGGTCAAGCATCCCGGTCCCGACCGCGAATTTGCGGAATGGGCGAAGCACAAAAAAATCAAATGGATCGGCGTGGACTGTGGAAGCGCCGATCATCCGATGAACACGATCATTCGCAACTGGATGCCG
>CAIKBD010000255.1 GCA_903825565.1 uncultured Anaerolineales bacterium
AATGTTTACGCGCACGGCTTATGCACGCGCACTTGCGATATTTTAACAATCTTACGCAGAAACTCTCAGAGCAAAACGGCGTGGCACAGACTAGGCAAAATGGCGTGTTGCAAGATGCGCCTGACGGCGGTGGCGTGGTGGTGGTAGGACGGGTTATACTGAAACATACACGAACGGCACGTATTCTTCACACGCTCTTCACGGGAATTCGATAGGATGTCCCCAGAAGACCAGAAAGAAAAGGAGACAAAATGAAAAACACAGGCACAATCGTTGCCATCGCTCTGATCGTCGTGCTAGCAGTCTTACTGCTCGGCGGCGCGGGGATGACACTTGCACCTGCGGCAAGTGCAGGTGTGGGATTCGGCGGGTTCGGTATGATGGGACCTGGGATGATGAACGGTGGAATGATGGGAGGCTACGGCAACCAATACGGTTTCGGGTACAATCCACTGGGCACGATTATCTCGCTCGTCGTTTGGGCGCTCGTCATCGGCGGCATCGTTCTGCTCGTCGTCTGGCTCGTGCGCAATGCCAATCGCGGCGGACTTGGCATCGGATCGAACGAATCGCCCTTGGATATTTTGAAAGCGCGCTATGCCAAAGGCGAAATCACCAAAGAACAATTCGACGCAATTAAACAAGACCTCAGCGCATAGAGAGATCGAATGCAAAACATAACCCGCAGAGATTTTCTAAAATTGTTCGGCGTTAGCGCGGGGGCACTGGCAATCACAGGATTAACAGGATGCGGAGTTGCGCCGTTCCTGGAAGAAACGGCGCAACCTGTTCGCGCCAACAGCGATTTCGTCCCCGATGTCGAACTCCAATTGACCGCGACCGATACGCAAACCAGCATCTTGCCAGGTCAACCGACGCACGTATGGAAGTACGACGGCGCAGTACTCGCTACGCGAGGCGATGGCACGAGTCTGCAAACGATTCCGAACAGTTATCTCGGTCCGATCATTCACGCCAAGCGTGGACAAAAAATTCGGATTCATTTGAAGAATGCGCTGGGCGAACCGACGATTATTCACTGGCACGGTCTGCACGTGCCGCCTGATATGGACGGTCATCCGCGTTACGCCATCCAGCCAGGACAAGCGTACGTGTACGATTTCGAGATTCGCAATCGCGCGGGCACATACTGGTTTCATCCGCATCCGCATCAACGCACGGGCTTTCAAGCGTATGCGGGACTCGCGGGCTTGTTCCTGATTTCGGACAGCGAAGAAACGGAAGCCAATTTGCCCAGCGGCGAATTCGACGTGCCGCTCGTCATCCAAGATCGCGCGTTCAACGCGGCGAATGAATTGGTCTATATCACGAATCCGATGGATCAGATGATGGGTTTTCTCGGCGACCGCATTCTCGTCAATGGACGACCCGATTTCGCGCTAAACGTCGCTACCCGCGCGTATCGGTTCCGTGTGTTGAACGGATCCAACTCGCGCGTATACAAACTCGCGTGGGATGATGGCACACCGTTGACGGTGATCGCAACCGACGGCGGCTTACTCGAAAAACCCGTACGACGAAATTACGTGACGCTGGGACCTGGCGAGCGCGTCGAACTGTGGACGGATTTCGGCAATCGGCGCGTGGGGAGCGAATTGAAACTCAAGAGTCTCGCGTTCTCAGGCGCGGAGTCTGGAATGATGGGCGGGATGATGGGTGGTGGAATGATGGGCGGCGGAATGATGGGTAGTAGTAATTCCGCGTTGCCCAACGGCGCGGAATTTTCGATTCTGCGTGTCAAGGTGGATCGCGAGGTCAAAGACAATACTCCCTTGCCCGAACGTCTCAGCACGATTCAACGTTATCGGCTCGACGACGCGATCAATCGTCAGAATCCGCGCGCGTTCGGAATCGGGATGCAAGGAATGATGACGTGGACGCTCAATGGACGTGTGTTTGAAATGGAAGGCGTCGCAAACGATGAAATCGTCAAACTCAACACGCTCGAAGCGTGGGAGTTTGCGAACCAGACGAACAGTATGGATCAGATGGTACACCCGATGCACATTCACGGCGTGCAGTTCCAAGTCGTCGAACGACAAATCGCGCCGCAATTCCAAACGGTTTGGGAAACCGTGCGCGCGGGATACGTGGATGAGGGTTGGAAAGACACGGTGGCGTTGTGGCCCAGCGAGCGCGTCAAGTTGTTGATGCGCTTTGAAGATTTCCCAGGAATGTTCTTGTATCACTGTCACAATCTGGAACACGAAGATCAAGGGTTGATGCGAAACTATCTGATTCAAGCGTGAGTCAGACGCATAAATATCGAAAGGAGAAGATAATATGATGAGTGGATTTGGACTTGGCGGCGGAATGTTGTTCGGCGGCTTGTTGATGCTCGCCTTTTGGGTCTTGATTATCGGCGGCGCGGTGTGGCTTGTCGTCACGCTTGCGCGTGGCAGTCAAGGTCAGTTAAGGGCAATTGCATCGGGACAAACGCCGCTGGCGATTTTGCAGACGCGTTACGCCAAAGGCGAGATCACCAAAGAACAGTTCGACCAGTTGCGCCGCGACTTGGGCGCATAGAACGAAACAAAGCAGGATAGGGCAAACTCGTCGTTCCTGACTGGGACACGACGAGTTTGCGTTTGCGTACTCGATTCGATAGTGGTAAGATTAGTAACGTCAAACTGATTGTGGCAACGCAAAGGAAGTGAAACTCAATGAGTGAGCCCAAACCGATTCGTGTCGTTCTTGCCGACGACCACGCGGTTGTCCGCAAGGGCATCCGCGAATTTCTTGAAGAAGACAAAGCAATTCAAGTTGTTGCTGAAGCGAGCGATGGTGAAGAGGCAGTTGCCGTCGTCGCGCGCGAGAAACCTGATGTCGCTGTCTTTGATATTCAGATGCCTAAAATGAATGGTATGGATGCGACGCGGCGCGTGAAAAAAGAATTTCCGCAAACGCGTGTATTGATGCTCACCGCCTACGACGACGATCCATACATCATTGCCGCATTGCAAGCGGGCGCGAAGGGCTATCTGCTCAAAACCTCGAGTTCGGACGAATTGGTGCGCGCCGCCCACGCCATCGCCGCGGGTGAATCGGCACTATCCCCAGCCGTCGCAAAAAAGCTGGTCCTCCGCGCGACAGGTGGTCAGCTAACTGAGGAGACAATTGAGCCATTGACCGACCGCGAAATGGAAATTTTGCGGCTTGCCACGAAAGGAATGGGCAATAAACAGATTGGCATTGCGCTCTCGATCAGCGACCGTACCGTGCAAGGGCATCTCGCCAACATTTATTCGAAACTCCACGTTGGCACCCGCACCGAAGCGGTGATGTTTGCGGTGCGCGAGAAATGGATTACGCTGGAGTAGACTCGTAAACAGGTAGACAAGTCATCGCGACCTGTTTACGTGTCTACTTGTTCCCCTAACATCTATGTTCAAAGACCTCCGTTCTCAACTCCTCCTCTGGACCATTCTTCCGCTCGCCATCATTTTGATCGGCGTTGCGTATCTCGGCGTCAATAGTCACCAAATGGCAATGCGCGATATGGTGCTGGAACGCGACGGCGCAATGGCGCGCGAGGTTGCCGCGCGCCTCTCTGAGGCATTAACCAATCACGCAGCCATCTTGCAATCGCTTGATCCCAATCGTCCAGAATCCTGGGATGTTCAACGCTCCGTATTCGATGGTGGCATTGCATCTTTCGATTCAACCGGCGCATTGTTGAACGCAATGCCATCGAGCCAGGTCTGGGGGACGCGGCGTATTATGACCCAGAATTTGATTGCCACGCGCGCAACCTTCTCAACACCTGTCCTTGAAGATGGCGCAATGCGTGTGTTGATCACCCGACGAATTGATAACGCGATTCTCATCGGTGCATTCACTTTGCCGCCCTTCGGTAACGTTGGCATTGGTGCACACGGTGTCACGTACATCGTGGCCGGCGATGGAAAAATTATTGCGCATCCCGATCCATCCCGCCTCGGCGAGAGTTTGTCGCAACACGAGGGTATCGCTGAAGCGATGCGCGGTGAATCGGGTGCGACGTTTCATCACGCTGCTGATGGTTCTGAACTCGTCGTGGGCTACACGCCCATTGCGTTTACAAACTGGGGCTTGATCGTCGAAGAACCCTGGGCGGATGCAATTGATCCGATGTTTCAATACTCGGTGTTGTTGCCATTCGTGCTCGTGATTGTGTCTATCGTCGCGCTGGGTGCGATCTATTTTGGTCTGCGCAATGTGCATCAACCGTTGCAACGCCTCGCGCAAGCGGCAAATCGTATCGCCTATGGCGATTATCACGCCGCCGAAACCCAGGTTGGCGGCATCCACGAAATCGAAGAACTGCGTGAGACGCTTGATTCGATGGCGCAACAAGTGAGTGCAGCGCACGAGGCAATGCAAAATTACATCACGGCGATGACACGCGGACAGGAAGATGAGCGGTTACGGCTCGCGCGTGAACTCCACGATGACACGATTCAATCGCTGATCGCGTTGCAACAACGCATCGAGATGGTGGAAAAATCTTTGGGCAAAGACCCTGCGATCACCGCGACGAAGATCAAAGAACTGCGCGAACTGGTGGGAGCGTCGCTCGTTTCGGTTCGCCGTTTCGTCAGCGACTTGCGCCCGACCTATCTCAGCGAACTGGGCTTGATTCCAGCGTTAGAAATGTTGGCGAAAGAATCGCACGCGCAATTCCACATTGTCGGTGAAGAAAAGCGGCTCGATGCGGAACGCGAACTCGCGTTGTATCGCATCGTACAAGAATCGCTTCGCAATATCGCCAAGCACGCGCAGGCGAAGAACATCGCAGTGATACTCGCATTCGATGAACACGAAGTCACGGCGACGGTTGAAGATGATGGAGTCGGTTTTGCCGCGCCGGATGCGCCGACCGCATACGCGCGTGCGGGACATTTTGGCTTGATGGGAATGCAGGAGCGCGCGCAGTTATTCGGAGGAAATGTGTACGTCAAATCGGAACGCAACAAGGGCACGAAGGTAGTGGCGTTTGTGCCGATTGGTTCGTTAGTTCAATAGTTCGATAGCTGGATAGTTGGTTGAAGAGCGCGTCGCTAGTCGGCGCGTTTTTTGTTTTGGCAATACGCCATTTGGCGTGCTCGCCAAGAGGTGTTTTGGCGCGTGTCTTTCGGCCCATTTTGTTCTAAGATAGAACTGATCGTTAAATCCAACATTCTCTACAGGAGGAAATTTGTCATGCACACAGAAGCCACCATGACGCATTACATGGAATTGCTGGCTACGAATCAGCCTTGGAATCTGATTCTCTTTATGGCGATTCCCGTGATTTTGGCGGAGTTCATCGCCGTCACCGAATTGTACATTCTTCTCAAACAGGATGTCAACGGCGCACTGAAAAAACTGAATGGCATTGCTGGGATTATCGTGGGGCTGTATTTTCTCGGCGTGTTTGTCTACCTCTTGTTCAATGCAGTTATTCCCATTACGACGGCTGGACAATGGCGCGGGCCTGCCGATGTGATTGCCGTGGGTTTTTATCTCCTGGGCGTAATTCCTTTGCTGGGAATGGCCCTTCTGGAATTGGGCTTGCTCCGCAAATCGGCTTCCGCGCAAGCCAAACTCGCTTTGCACGCGACCTTCGTAGGAATTTTCCTGATTGTTGCCCACATCGCGATGATTTTTGGCATGTTGGATCCTCGCCTCTTACGGATCTAAGTTCTTGCTTATGCGGAAGGTCTGTTAGACCATAGGTCACAAGGCGCATCAACCCTAACTCGATGATGCGCCTTGTGGCGCGTGTATGTGAGCATTCTTACCAGGATAATGCTTGCAAGGTACCAACTCAACTCAATTCACCGAGGAGATTTTTTTCATGAAGCGATTACTCTATTTTGTTTTGCTCATCACAGTGCTTGCGCCGACGCTGTTGACGGCTGCGTGCGCAAGTCCGTCTCACGACATGAAAATGGCGACCGTGAACACGCTCCCGCCCAAGATACAAAACGCGCCGACGCGTGTGCGTGAGGCGTACCAATTCGCGGTGGCAAATCCTGACGCGCTCAAAAATGTGCCGTGTTATTGCGGTTGCGGCGGGATCGGACATACGAGCAATTACTCTTGTTACTATAGCGAAGCCAAGCAAGTGTTTGACGAGCACGCGCTCGGTTGTAGCGTCTGCGTCGATATTGCCCAAGACGTGATGAAACTAATGCGCGATGGCAAATCGCCGCCCGACATTCGCGCCACGATTGTTTCGACCTACAGCCAGTTTGGACCGCCAAATCAATGAACCAATGAGCCAATTTACCAATGAGCCAAAGCGTAAGCGAATTTCTATCGTTGCTCTAACAATCCTGGGTGTGCTAGCCGTACTTGTTGCCCCGCTGCCAATTTTTGCATCTACGCCGCAAGCACGTCGAATCGAAATCAATGCACGGCAATTCGCGTATGAGCCAGCGATGCTGAGCGTTCAGCGCGGCGACACGATCACATTTCATCTCGAATCACTTGACGCGACGCACGGTTTGTTTGTAGACGGCTACGATGTGAATATCCAAGCTGAACCTGGAAAAAGCGCAGAGGTGACTTTCGTCGCGGATAAAGAGGGGACATTCAAATTTCGTTGTTCGGTCTCGTGTGGCACACTCCATCCATTTATGATTGGCGAACTCGACGTTGAGCCGAATGTGCCGCTGACGCGCGCCATTCTCGTAACCCTCGTAGTCGCTGTTGGTGCGACGATATATTTTTGGAATAGTCTGCAATGACCGATCCGCGCCTTGAACTCACCCGCATTCCTCTCATCAAAAAGATTCTCGCCAGTCGTTGGCTGCAATGGTCGCTGGTCGCCGTAACGTTGCCGTTCTTTGTGCTGGCAATTTTCACTGGCTTGTTCGGCACGCCCGCAGGTAGCCGCAATTTTGGCATCGTGTTTGTGTGGATTGTGTGGTGGGGATTGTTGATGCTCGTGCTCGTTCCATTCGCAGGACGCTTTTGGTGCGCCGTGTGTCCGATTCCTGCGCCCGGCGAATGGTTGCAACGGCGTTCGCTCGTCGCGACGCGCGAAAACGGCAAACTATTTACACTCGGTTGGAAGTGGCCCCGCCGATTGAACAACATTTGGTTGCAAAGTGCGGCATTTCTGATCGTCGCGCTTTTCGCCAAAGTGATTTTGACGACGCCGTTCGTCAGCGCGGTCACGCTATTGATTTTGGCGGGGATCGCGATGGCGACGAGTTTGCTTTTCGAGCGGCGTACCTTTTGCCGCTACATTTGTCCGGTTGGTGGATTTATCGGCTTGTATTCCCAGGTTGCGCCCGTCGAAGTGCGCGTCAAGGATCACGCGCTCTGTGCGACGCACCACGACAAGACATGTTACAGCGGCAATGAAAAGGGATATGGTTGCCCCTGGCTCGTCTTCCCAGCGACACTCGACACGAACACGTACTGCGGTTTGTGCACCGAATGTTTGAAAACCTGCTCGCTCGATAACGTTGCGCTCTATGCGCGACCGTTCGGCAAAGATTTGCTCACGACCCAAGGGCGGCGACTCGACGAAGCGTATCGCAGTTTGATGATGCTCGCGTGCGCGCCGCTCTACACGATTATCTTCCTGGGTCCCTGGGCAGAGATCAAAGAAGCCGCGTATGCGATTGGCTCGACAGGATGGTGGTTGTACGCATTTGGCTTGCTAGCGTTGACACTCGCTGTCGTCCCAGGAATTTTCTGCGTGTGCAGTGCCTTATCGAAATTCATCGCGCGCGCAAAAACATCAACGCGCAAGTTTTTCGTCGGATATGCGACCGCACTTTTGCCGCTCGGACTCGCGGCGTGGGCGTCATTCAGTCTTTCGTTCGTCCTCGTCAACCTTTCGTATGCGTGGCAAGTGCTCTCCGATCCATTTGGCTGGGGCTGGAATTTATTCGGCACAGCGAATTGGAAATGGACGCCCTATCTGTCGGGCTGGCAAGGATACTTGCAAATTCCGATTCTGTTGATCGGACTCGTCGCCGCGATTGCAGTTGCGTTTCGCATTGCGCGTGAACAACGCGTTTCACCGCGTACTGCATTGCCCATCGTCCTCTTTTGCGTCGCGTTCACGGTGGTGATCGTGGGGCTCAATTTCTGATTTTGGATTTGAGGACAAACA
Source organism: uncultured Anaerolineales bacterium (assembly GCA_903825565.1). GTDB lineage: Bacteria > Chloroflexota > Anaerolineae > UBA4142 > UBA4142 > CAIKBD01. Next base: position 8,117 of record CAIKBD010000255.1, read on the forward strand.
CTACGAAATCACACAGCGTAATTCATAAAGCATCAATGAAAAAAGAACTATTTGCATTAACGATTGTCTTGCTCATCTTCGTCGCATTTCCCGCTTCACTCTTCGCCTATCAAGCGTGGCGGACAAACACGTCCTTCGGCTTCGCTCAGGATGATGTGCGCGTCATTGCCCTCACCGCCAATGTGCCGAACAATGGCGGTTGGTCGCCTGACACGATTCGCGTGAACCTGGGTGAGCGTGTGCGTCTGCGAATTTCATCGCCTGATGTGGTGCACGGATTTGAGATTCCTGCGCTCGGGATTCAAGTCGCTGAGATTTTGCCAGGGCACGTTGCGGAGGTGGAGTTCGCCGTGTCGCGCGTTGGGAAATTTCCGTTTGCGTGTACGCGTTGGTGCAGTGTCGATCATTGGCGGATGCGCGGCTCTATCAAAGTCATTGATCCGAACAATCCAAATCCACTTCCTCAATCATTTGCGCCGCCGCTGTATCAACAACTGAAGATCGACATAGATGCGCTGCATCCCGCGACGAATGTGCCCACCCAGCGACCTTCTGCCACGCGTGGCACTCTGCTCAGTCCTGTGATTGCCGATGATTTGCGCGTCAACTCACCGAGCGATGTCTTTGCCAAGTTGCGCACGAACGATGCGCTAAAAACAAATAGCGATTCTCAACTATGGGATGCGATTGCCTTCGCGTGGAAGCAAAGTGCAGGCGATGACGCAATTGCGCGGGGACAAAAATTGTTTGCGCGCGATTGTGCAGCGTGTCACGGTGAATCGGGCAAAGGTGATGGACCTGCAGGGAGAAATCTGCCAGGACTCGCGGCGATGCAATCCGACAATCATCAGATGCTTGAGATCAAACGCGGTCCCGCGGATTTCACCGATGCGCCCAAAATGCTGGGAGCCAGTGACGTGCTGTTGCAAGGTAAAATCATTCGCGGCGGGATGGGCACAGGGATGCCCGAGTGGAGAACGTTGTACACCGATCAAAATATGTGGGATGTGATCAGTTATCTCCGTTCGTTTGTGTTTGAATACAAATAGTCAAGGAGGCAAATGTCTAATCAACCGATTCGTAAAACACAGGCACGCGCAATGGAACGCGACCGCGCACGCAAACAGGCAGAACGTCACAACACGTTTACACACGCTTTGCCATTCGTGATTGCGGCGGCAGTTGTATTGTTCGTTGGTATCGCCGTGTTCCCGGTGATGAACCAAACAGTTTCAGGCACACCGCGTTTGCAAGTTGATCAAGAAAAGATTGACCTGGGCAATCGCATTTTCAATCAACCCGTGCGCAGCGTGTTCACCGTCAAGAATGTCGGCGATGGTACGCTGAAGCTCGAAATGCCGAAGATCGCCAATGTTATAGAGGGCTGTTGACCTTCTGAAATTGTCGTCGGTCAGGCGACTCTACAACCAGGTCAATCCACTACGATTTATATGGACATTGTGATGCACGAGGGGATGGACGGTAAACACTTGTTCGAGATTCCGTTAAAGACGAACGACGCAACCCAGCCGCTCAAGAAATTGTACATCGCATCGAATTGGGTGTCTCGATAAAAATACACGTCGGAGATTTCTTCTCCGACGCGTTTTCATAGGCGGCGGAGATTCGTTATCCGCCGTTTGGCGTGCCTGGGCATACGCCTTTTAGCGGATCTAAATCGAGAATCACGTAGGCAATTTGGCGCGTCGAAAAACTCGCCAAGCGACGGTAGTATTTGGTCAGACGTTGTGATAGATTGAACGCAGAAATCCAACTTCTAAGGAGAAGAAAAAATGGCACGACTCGTTTCTTACCAAAATGGCGAGATGACGGATCCACCAATCACGCGATTCATTTTCTCGGACACGCGCATGGCGTGGGTCTGGTTGATCGTGCGGCTGTATATGTCCTACACGTGGATCACATCTGGCTGGGGCAAGTTCAACAACCCTGCGTGGGTGAACACAGGTGAGGCGTTGAAAGGGTATTGGGTCAACGCCGTGAAGATCGATCCTAAACCCGTCATCACGTTCGACTGGTATCGTGTGTTTATCCAATCCTTGCTCGACACGCAAGCGTACACCTGGTTCGCCAAACTCGTCGTCGCAGGCGAATTGCTGATTGGCGTTGCGTTATTGCTCGGCGCGTTCACAGGCATCGCCGCATTCTTCGGCGGTTTGATGAACTGGAACTTTATGATGGCAGGTACGACCAGCGTCAATCCTGTGTTCTTCACACTCTCGATTTTGCTCATCATCGCGTGGAAGACGGCGGGATACTGGGGGTTAGATCGCTATCTGTTGCCTGTACTCGGTACACCGTGGAAACTAGGATTCATCGCCAATCCTCCCAGGCGAGTGTCTGGTACCGCGCCTGCAGAATAACTGACAGGACTTTCGCTTGGCTCAGCCGCGTGTTAAAATGCGGCTATGATTACCAAACTTCAATATGTCGAATTTCTGATTAGCACGGTCGCCACCTACACCGGTACCCATTTGGCAGAACATTTGGATGGTGTCAGCCACGATGCGATCACCGATTTTCTCCAAAGTGAGAAACTCACCGCGCGGCATCTTTGGGAACTCGTGTTATCCTTGCGCTCGTTTTGATGGGCAAAGCATTTACGCAGATTCACGCCGCGCGAAGCGAACTGGTCATAGACGGTTTGTACGTTTACGTGCGTCATCCACAGTACAGCACCTTGTTCCTGCTCATCGTTTCCATGTTGATTCAGTGGCCCGCACTCTTATCGTGGCTGATGGCGCCGATTCTGGTTATCACCTATCTGCGACTCGCGCGGTGCGAGGAACGCGAGATGATCGAAAAATTTGGCGAGCGTTATCTGGTGTATCGTGCTCACACGCCCGCATTTGTGCCATCGTGGAACTCGTTCCGCAAGGGGCCCACTTCGGTAGCACTCTCCGAGCATCAACTATGAATACACAACAAATTTCATTCGCGCTTGCATGAATGTTTTGCGCCAAATGTGCGGTCACGATTGAGCGCGCCCTCGCGCAACTCGAAGGTGTTATCGCCGCGCAGGTCAACTTTGCAACCGAGCGCGCAATGGTTGTCTACGATCCTGTGCGCGTGTCACTTGCGAGAATGGTGCGTGCGGTACAAGGCGAAGGTTTCGATGTGCCAGTGGTGCGCGTTGCTTTGAACGTCAATGATTTGATCTACGCTACTTCAGCGCGAACGGTGGAACATGCGCTCACTCGTGTCGACGGGGTAGCGCAGGCCGAAGCAAATCTGCGCGCGCGACAGATCAGAATGGATGTATTGGTTGATCGAGTTAATCGCAATGACTATGTGCGCCAACTCGCCGCGCTAGGACTAGCTGTGAGCGAGCATCTTTCTCTCCATGCAACTCGCGACTTTAATCTGCGTACCGTGATGATTGCAGGGCTAACCCTCCTTAGTTTATTGAGCACGGGCGCACATGCTGGATGGTTTGACGTTGGGCGCGAAGCGATTCATGCGCCGTTGATTGTGATGATGAGCGCGGTCATCGTCGTATACGGGATCGCGTGGCGATTCTATCGTGTGGCATTTGAAACCGCTCTACTTCATGGCAAATACGATCTGAGTGTGATGATTGCCCTCGTTGCCACAATGAATTTGTTTTGCGGTTTGCCTGTGGCATCGATTGCAGCGCAGAGCATATTCACAACAATCGGATTCCTCATCGCCATCCTGCTGACCGCTGGCTGGTTTATCGCGCGCGTGACGGCGTTATCGATTGTACCGCGCCTTTATCTTTCTTTCACTAATCATTCGTCGGCAACTCAACCAGCACTGGGAATCATTGCGCACGGTCCGCGTCGTTGATCCTATGTGCGAGATGAAATTTGACCCAAGGATGGCGGTAGGCAAATCGGTATGGCTAAACCACATCTTCTACTTTTGCCATCCAATCTGTAAACAAATCTATGACGCACAACCATCACGCTTTGTCAGCATGAGCTGTCGTAGAATGCGGAGACCAAAATTCGGGCGGGACTGTTATACACCTGCCGCAAAATAGGAATAGTCAATGTCTACCATCTCTCTGCCCATTACCACACAGCGCGTACACTTCAACCGAAGAATTATTGTATCTGCTCACGAGATAGACAAAGCCAGGTATGGCAAAACCGGTCTGCCTATCAAGGTAACCAATGTTTGAAAAACATTCGCGCCCGCTCGCTTGGCGGTATTCAAAACTGTCGCCAACGCGGCATAGGCTTTTGGACCCCACGCGGAGCGAAAGCTGCCCATCACTTTGCGGTGAATGACCGAAGGGCGTAGCGCGCGTTCACACGCATTATTATCCGGCGAGACATCGGGGCGATGTAGGAAGACGAACAAACTGTTCCGATGCGTCCGATAGCGTTCACGCAGATTCTGCGCTAAGGGTCAGTAAAAGAATAACTTCCCGTATGATATAATGTCCTGGAGTTCAGTCCCATGGGAGTCCAGTTGAAAAATGTCTATGCCTGTTCATGCACTCCACCAGTGTGAATGCTCGATCTGCCAACAGCACACGGACGTAACGATCATGCACTATCATCGTCAGATCAATCTCTTGCTCAGTCGTCTCGCCGAACCGCAAAGGCGTTGGTACGTCGGCGTGCTCTCACAAGAACCAGAGAGTCCTAGCGATGCGCAACTCGCGCTCATTACCGGCATCGATGAGAAAACGATTCGGCGCGGTCTCCAGGAAATGGAAGCTGATCTTCTGAATGTTCCCTTGGATCGCCAACGTCAAATCGGCGGTGGGCATCTGCTCTCTGAAAAAAAGACCCTGACCTAGCAGTCACGCTCCTAGACGTGGTGGACCCACATACTGCCGGCGATCCGATGAGTGAGCGCAAGTGGCTCAACTGTCGTCTCGCTGATCTCAAAGACACCTTGGACGCCCAAGGTCACGGAGTTAGTCGGCCGGTGCTTAGTCGGTTGTTGCAAGCGCATGACTATGATCTGCACGTGAATGTCAAAGAAGTCGAAGGCACCGATCATCCGGATCGGGACACCCAGTTTCGCTATATTCAGGAGCAACGCGCACAGCACCTCGCCGTGGGACACGCGTGTTTGAGCGTGGATACCAAGAAAAAAGAACTGATTGGCAACTTCAAAAATGCTGGTCGGAGTTGGGGCACACACGCCGAACGCGTGAAGGTGCATGCCTTTCCGTCGGATGCTGAAGGGCGTGCCGTGCCCTACGGCATTTATGATCAACAGCACAACAGTGGCACGGTCTATGTCGGTCAGTCTGCCGACACACCCACGTTCACGGTGGATAACATTGTGCGCTGGTGTGAAACGGAAAAACCTTTGCTCTTTCCGAACACGACCGATCTGCTGATTGAAGCTGACAGCGGTGGGAGCAACGGCGCACGGTGTCGGGTCTGGAAACAGCTATTGCAAGAAAAAGTGGCGGATCGGTTTGGGTTGACGATTACCGTGTGTCATTATCCGACGGGGTGCTCCAAATGGAATCCGATTGAGCACCGCTTGTTCAGCGAAGTGAGCAAGACCTGGTCAGGCTGTCCGCTGCGTTTCTGGGAGTTGATACTTCAATACATCAGCGAGACCAAGACTGAAACCGGTTTGACGGTGCATGCGGTATTAGTCACCGAAAAGTACGAGACAGGCATCACGGTTTCCGATGAAGTGATGGATGCGCTAAACCTTGAACACCACGATGTTTGCCCACAGTGGAACTATACCATCCACCCACGCTCGCCGACATCACTCAACTGATTCGGGAAGTTATTTTTTTACGGACCCTTACTTGCGGCGCGAACTTGACCGACTCATAGAGACGGTCAACCAACGGCATGTGCAACCGCGGCTCGGTCAGCAGACCATTGCCCAGTATCGCCAGCACAAGCGTCTCCGCAAACTGCCCGCCCAATTCGAACTCGATTTGCAGTCCCTGCCGATCTGCGAGGGCCGCGTCGTGTTCATCCGCTGGGTCTCTGGGCGTGGCACCGTCAAACTTCTCAGTCAGCGGTTTCGGGTGGGACTGCGCTGCAAAGGCAGCTACGTGAAAGTCGTGCTGGATACCAAGCGGCAATACCTGACCGCGTATGTCGCAGGTAAAGTGTACAAGCGTTGGTCGTACAAACTGCGTCGCAAATAACGTCTCAAATGTCCACGATGTCTTGGCGGTGGTTACAATTCAAATGTCCACGATGTCTGGCGGGACTTTTCAGCTCAAATCTCCGCGCAGATGCCTTGGCGGCTCGCAAATACCAAAGGAAGAGCTGACACCATCGTTACGAAATCGTCTGATTCGCTTGGCCGGCGTTTCAGAATCCCGAGTTCTATCAAGCTCAAGCAATGCGCCTATCGACATTCGACAAGCCACGCGTCATCAGTTGTTGCGAAGACTTTCCCCAAACACTTGGGATTGCCACGCGGTTGTCTTGATGAAGTACTCAATCTATTCAAATCGCTCAATGTCCAAGTAACACTCACCGATCAGCGATTCTACGGAACTCCTATCGATGTTCAATTCAATGGAGTGCTGCGGACAGAACAGCAACACGCGGCGAATGCTTTATTGAAAAACGAGACAGGTGTCTTGGCAGCATCAACCGCCTTTGGCAAAACCGTCGTGGCAGCGTACTTGATCGCTCAACGCCAAGTGAACACGCTTGTGGTTGTTCATCGTCGGCAATTGCTCGACCAATGGGTTCAAGCCTTGAGTCAATTCCTGGGAGTTGATCAAAAGGAGATTGGACAAATCGGGGAAAGCAAACACAAAGCAACTGGGAAGATTGATGTTGCGATGGTACAAAGTCTCTATCAAAAGGGTGCCGTCTGTGATTTTGTCGGCGAATACGGTCACTTGATTGTAGATGAATGCCATCATATGTCGGCGGTTAGCTTTGAGCAAATAGTCAGACAAAGCAAGGCGAAATTTGTGATAAGTCTATCGGCAACCGTAACACGGAAGGATGCACACCATCCAATCATCTTTATGCAGTGCGGTCCGGTGCGCTATCGAGCGAGCGATCGGGCGCAAGCCGAGCAACGTCCATTTGCTCACAAGGTTATCATTCGCCCAGCAAGTTTTCGGTTGCCCTCGCGCTTGCAAAATCTCACGATGCTACCGATCCAAGACGTGTATGCAATGCTCGCTGAAGACCCTGAACGCAATCGACTCATCATCGAGGATGTGATTGTTGCAATGCAAGCGAAACGCTCACCTGTTGTGTTGACGGAACGACGAGAACATCTCGACATTCTCACCCAGCTTTTATCCCAGCGCATTTAATCTTCGCGAGTATTTGTAATGGCAGGTGGAATGGGAAAGAAACAGCGCAAGCAATTGCTGGACGATATCGCCAAGGTTCCCGCAGATGAACCGCGCGTCATGCTCGCAACAGGACGTTACCTGGGTGAAGGTTTTAACGACGACCAACTCGACACTTTGTTGGCTTTGCCGATCTCGTGGCGCGGAACACTGACGCAATATGCGGAACGATTGCACCGATTGAATGCTACCAAGAAGGAAGTCATCATCAACGACTATGTCGATTTCCATGTCCCAGTATTGGCAAAGATGTACGGCAGGCGACGTGCTGGCTACAAACCCATCGGCTATGAGATCATTACTGTAGTTTCGCGTAAATTGTAGACCACAAATGGTAGTGGTTCTTGTGACGATACGATACCACATATAGTGGTTCACAATTCATTTATGAGAAACGGTGTGAAACCACATTTGGCTCATCCCAGATATTGTGGACATTTCGTTGTCTGAACCACAAGATGTGGTAATTCGAGAAACTGTTTTAGAATTTACGCGAAACTACAGTCATTACGCCTGAAAAGTCATCTTTATTGACGCAACTCAAACTCGATAATCTGTAAGGACAAGAAAATAGTAATCGCCTGACGGGGTCGAAGGTGGTACTATCAATTACCAAACCCAGCCTTGAATTGTCGAAAAATAAAGGAAAAGTGATCGATTTCTGTTTAAAATCGACCGCTTTTCCTTGTGATGGTTGAACGGGAGCGACGGGCGTGAATCACTCAGCGGTAACTTTTTCCTCGTGATTCTGCTAATTCCAGCTACCCATTCGTGACATACAGGGCTACCATTCTATGCCCGTTCGAGACGCCAAGAATATAGCACAACTTCGGGTGAATGGCAAAACAAATATTCCAGTTTCTTGCTTATCTCAGAACGCCTTATCATGCCAACATCCACAAATGAACACTATCCACCTCCACTCCGCGTAGCGCATTGGCATCGAAATTGCGGTACGGTTTGCCAACGATGCCCCAATGTCCATCCAGCAAAATTGCCTTGGCTTCATGAGTACCAACGCCTTGGTCAATGACCTGCTCTACCAACTTGCCACTCTGATCAAAAAAGATACGCTGGGCTGGCGGATGCGGATCATTGCCGTTTGGCGAACCCAACTCGCCTACAAACAAATCGGGCTGACCGTCTCCATTAAAATCGGCAATCGCTAACGAGTGCGGATCAATGATTTGATCGTCGAGTATTTCCGCATGCCAGAGTGCTGTGGCATCCGCTGGCGCGGTAAAGCGGGCGACGCGCCCAGGGCGCTTGGCGTAAATGCTCGCATCGCCTTCGGCGACGATTATTTCTACCCGCCCATCGCCGTCGAAATCGGCAACTGCCACACGCGGCGAATCATAGCCCTGCGCGAAAACGTGCCGTTCCCACAGTTCGCCACGCTCAGGTCTCCGATACCAGGATTGTCCAGCAATCAATTCTAATTTCCCATCTCCATCTACATCCGCGACGGCAAGCCCCTCTTCGCGAATTCCAGTGACAACAGGAAATATTCCTTGCCAGGGAGTCACACGCGGATTTGCTGGGACCAAAGCCACAAAAAGCGCAGACGCTTTTTGGTTCCAGAAATACAATTCGGGACGCCCATCGCCATCAATGTCTGCCACCAATTGATCATGCGAAACATTTGCCGACATACGACAAATTTCATGGCGAGCCCATCGCTGGGATGGATCAGCAGGACACTCCCACCAGTACAATCCATTGTCTTGATAATCACCGCCAGCGATGAAATCCAAATCACCGTCGCCATCCAGGTCATACAAAAATCCGCCGGCTTCGAGAGACGCACAGGTGTCATCTATCGTATGGCGTTGCCACACGCCCTTGGGATCGCGTCCCAGCCAGTACAGTTCGCGTCGAGGTTTTCGCCCCGCGAGCACAATTTCGGGTATGCCATCGTGATTCAGGTCGCCGACGACACAGAGCGTGCGTTCGCTCGGTTCGCCAGTCCAGATTGTTTGCCGTTGCCAGTTCATTCGGTTGCCTCCAAAATTTCACGCACGCGATTTTTTTGTTCATCGTTCAAGCCGATTTTTCCAGCACGCGCATTCGATGCGAGTTGTGTGGTCGAGGATGCCGCTGGAATCACCGTCCCCATTCCTGGGAGCGTGAGAGTGTACGCCAGCGCGAGCTGATTCAACTCTATCGCCCATTCGTGTGCGAGCGCGTCCAGTCGTTGCAGTTTCGTCATCACCGTCGACGTAGCCATCTGCGCGAGCGTACCCTCGTCAACCAGCCGATCTCCTTGGCCCACTTGGGTTGTATCAAGATAACGTGGTGTGAGCAAACCACGCGCTAGCGGACTGTAAGCGATGTACGAAATAAACATGCTGGCACAATACGCCAGTACGCCTTGGTGTTCGGGATTCGTCTCGCCGCGCAAGACATCGAAACCATTTTGGACAGCGACGATCCGTGCGCGCGCGGAGAATTGCTTGATTGCATTGTGATACATTTCAAGTTGGGCGACCGAAAGATTGCCAACCCCAAAATAGCGCACGAGATCACGTGCGACCAAATCTTCCACCGCGCATAAACTCTCTTCGAGCGGCGTGAAATTTTCCACGGTGTGAAAATAAAGCAGGTCAATATGATCGGTTTGCAAACGCGCCAGACAGGCATACACCGAATCAAGAATGTTGGTGCGCGACAAACGACAATGGTTCGGCGTTCGTCCATCCATACAGCCAAAAATTTTTGTGGCGATGACCACATTGCGTCGTTGGTCTGGGTTCAAACGCAACCACCTGCCGATGACACGTTCCGAATTTCCCGAACCGTCATTGTAGCGATTCGCTGTGTCCCAAAAAGTGACGCCCAGTTCAATCGCGCGATCAAAGATTGCCAACGCGGTCTTTTCGTTGATGCGTGCACCATCGCCTGTTTCAGGGTATCCGACTTTCCACGTGCCCAAGCCAATTGCCGAAGCGCGCAAACCCGAGTTGCCAATTTGCCGATATGGCATCTCGTTGAATTCATCCGTCACATACGGCATACGATAAAATTCAGGATGGGGAAGGGTATGATCCATTTTCGCCTCATAAAAATTCCAACATGCTCCACGCCATCGTGTCACTGCCGGATGGAAAACTATCACCGGCTCCGGTGGGCAAGGGAAATGTTTGCCGGTGACCTTGTCCATCGGTCGTCTGCGCAAAAATCTGATGCCAGCCAGCTGGTAACGTCTCACCCGTCCATACCCAGGTTGCCCAAGCTAGCGGCGAAGGCGCGCGTGTCAAATTCGCCTCGCGCCACTCTGTCACATCGTCCCAGCCAATTTCGAGCTTGGCAACACCGGTTTCATTCGCAAACGCAATTCCCTGGAGCGAAAATGTTGGCGTGGTAATTCGCGCGCGCGTTTCTGGTGTCACAATCCGTGAATGGGGCAGAACGATCGCCTCATTTGACCAACCCACGCGCTCCCAGTGCCCCAGATGGTTTTCCGCAATCGCCGTGATCGTCCGAATCCACTTGGGTTGTTTCTGTCCATAGCGACCTGGGAAGAGACAACGGAGCGGCGCGCCATGATCCTGGGGTAGTGGAACATTGTTCATTTCGTACACGAGTAGCGAATGGTCGTCGAGCGCAAGGGCAATCGGAATTGATGTGTCATAGCCGTCGAAGGATTCGAGTCTTATTTCGCGCGCGCTGGCTTGGATACCTGCGCTCAATAAAAGATCGCGTAGCTTGACGCCGCGCCAAATCGCATTGCCAATGGCATCGCCGCCCGAAACATTGGAGATGCACATGAGCGTTCGCATCTCGACGACACTGGGTAAAGCGCGGATGTCATCCAGCGATAAATGCAATGGGTGGTCGACTTGTCCTTGAACATCCAATCGCCAATCGCGCGGTATCTCTGGCGGATCGCCAAACTTGTACCATTCGACAAAAAAACCAGCATTGGGAGTAACTGGAATCGGCGAAGACAAAACGGTTGAGCTTGCTGTTGGTTGATTCGTCGGGGTCAATCGAATATAACCCAGCAATGCCGCCAAACTACTGAATGCCGTTATCTGCAAAAATCGACGGCGCGTGAGCATCACGCTGGCCAACTCAACAACAATCCTTCGTTCGCAAACAATGTCAATTGCTTCAGGTCGAGTGCCCCAGCGCGTTGCATATCCGTAGCAACGGCAATAGTCGCGTGCGGGGCGATGCCACTCAGATCGAGCGTGTGAGTTTGCGCGCCAAAATTTAGGACGATCAAGAACTGATCCGATTGCGCCGCACGGCGGATATACGCCACCACATCTGCAACTCCCGTTTCCACATCCAGATAATCGCCTATAGACAACGCCGCTTCAGCACGACGGATTCGCGCGAGCGCGCGATACAAGTTCAACATCGAGCCCGAATCAATTTGTTGCTGTGCCACATTACATTCAACAAAATTGGATGCAACGGGCAACCAAGGATTCGCGCTGGCTAAAGTAAAGCCAGCATTAGGAGACGCATCCCATTGCATCGGCGTTCGTTCTGGGTCACGCCCAATAATGTGCGCAATGGCAGGTTGTTTGAGCGCAGGCGGGTCTTGAATAAAATTGGACGGAATTTCGCCGTTGACCATGCCAATCTCTTCACCACAGTACGTGGTTGGCGTGCCGCGCAAGGTCAGCAAAAGCATGTTGGCGACGCGCGCTTGGGCGGTGCCAATCCGTGAGGCAATGCGCGGTCGGTCGTGATTTCCCAGTACCCAGTTGCCCCACGCGTCTTGCGGCAAACTCGCTTCAAACGTCCTGATATAGTCACGAATGACTTGGGCTTGCCATTCTAAAAAGATCAACCGAAAATTGAATGGCATGTGACATTCATCCAAGGAATCGCCATAGTACTTGACCACCTCGGTTAGCGGTAAATACGTTTCGCCCACCATCATGCGGTCGGGATATTGATCGAGCAAGCGGCGCATTTCTTTGATAATGCCATGCACTTGGGGCAAATTCTTGATGCGCGAATCCAGCAAAGAATCGTACGGATCAATCCCGTTCCAATTGGGGTTGATGGGCGCATCGTGAAACTCGGCATCCTTCAACAAACGCGTGATGACATCCACTCGAAAACCATCTACGCCGCGATCCAACCAAAAACGCACTACGTTCAACATTGCGGGCAGAACATCGGGATGGCGATAATTCAAGTCGGGTTGACGCACATCAAAAGAATGCAAATAGTATTGCCCAGTCAGCGCATCCCATTCCCAGGCGCTCCCGCCAAACACACTCAGCCAGTTGTTGGGCACGCCACCTTCTGGCGCTGGATCGCGCCAAATGTACCAATCCCGTTTCGGATGGGTGCGACTGCTTCGGCTTGCCACAAACCAGGGATGAATATCCGAGGTGTGATTCGGCACGAGATCGAGTACTACCTTGAGTCCGCGCGCGTGCGCCGCATTCAACAAACGATCAAAATCATCCAGGGTTCCAAAGATGGGATGGATATCGCAATAATCAGCCACATCGTAACCAAAGTCTGCCATCGGCGATGGATAAATCGGAGAAATCCAAATCACGCCGACCCCCAGTTGCTGGAGATAATCCAGTCGTTGGATTATTCCAGGCAAATCACCAATCCCGTCGCCATTGCTATCTTGAAACGAGCGCGGGTAGATTTGATAAATGATGCTCGTCTGCCACCACTTGAAATTTTGGATTTGCGATTTTGGATTTGCGATTTGCATTTGTCCTCACTCAAATTGGATTGACCCTGATTGTGCCGAAACTTGCATCCGTATGATGCGCCGCGAGCACAAGCGAGCCATGTTTCAACTCATCGGGTGAACCAACGCCGATCATCGAACAAGCGTGTGATTCATCCATTCCATCCGGCCACACCTTGAGTGTATAGCGGCTGGGTTTGTTCGCCAGCGATTCAACGCGCGCTTGGAACCAATAGCGTTTGCCTAATGCGAGTTCAGTTCCGTTCCTATCGTCGGCAATCGCGAAACCATTGTTGCCAAACATTCGCAATTCAGAGCGTTGTGTCTTTTTACGAAAACCGTAATGGATGATCGCGCCGAGGGGATACCAGCCGCGCCACGGTTGGTCGGCGCTCCAATCGGCGTGCCCCTGCCAACGCAATACCAGGCCTGCCCATTGCCCCACACTGGGAAAACGCAAACCCACTGGGTCGAATCGGTGAAAGGTGATTGGCACAGCGACCTGATAATCTCGCCACGCGACATCGCCGATGGCAATGAGCCGATCATAACCTGGCTCGACACAGCGCACCGTATCATTCTCGATTGCCCACTTGCCATCTACAACCTGGGCGACCTCTTGGAGATTGCTCGCTCGATTCCATTCAATGGCGCAAGGTAAAGTCCCAGTTTGTTGCGCACAGTATTCAAGGTACACCTGTTTTTCTACCACATCACCCGTCACATCTTGCGCGCGCAGGGTCAGCGTGTTCACTCCATCGCGGAGATACTGGGGATTGATCTCGGCGTTCAAATCGCCAGGAGAATTCAAGCGGCGACGGTCAGGCCCAATCGTGAGATCAAGCGTGATGATATCATTCACGGTCGCCGTTGCCGAAACGATGGTTTCCGCACGTGTCACCCGCGCCAGCACATTGATGAATTTTTGCGGCATTCCCAGGTGTCCAAATTTCTGATGCGTACCGTACCATACATCCATTTCAAGCATAGGCCACTTGGACCGCGCGATGTTCTGCCAGCGATTGATAACACGCTTCGACCACCGCCATTGTTTTCAAGTTATCCCGCCCGCCGATTTCTGGCTCGCTGTTTTCATCCACCGCGCGAATCAACTGCATCATCGTCGCGCCGAACGCATCGGGAAACCAGACAGCGGACAGGCGCGGCTCGAACCAATAGTCGGGCTTTTGTCTCGTCATGAATTTCAACGTGCTGGGCTTGGACCAGCCGACGGTGCCGAGCGCCATACCCTGGGTTCCTTCAACGCGCCATTGCACGAAATTTTCGCCCGCTTGGGTCAGGCGATCAGGTCCGCCATAGCTATCATCGAATCCCAACGCGCGTAAACCATCGGCATACTCCAAGGTGTAGAACGCGCTTCCATCTTGTGCGAACGGATGGCGCGGATCCGTTTGGGCGGAGGCGAATACACGAGTGGGATCGCCAAACAAAAATCGAAAACTATCGAGGTGATGAATACTCATATTCAAGAGCATCAGACGATCCGCATTCCGCATGAAGGATTGCCAACTCATAGCGACGCGCATTTCGATGGTTGCCAGAATGGGAATTCCCAGGATGCCTTGCGAGAGCAGAATCTTCAATGCGCGGATACCTGGTTCATAGCGCATATTCTGATTGACGCCCAGTTTTTTCCCGGCGCGTTCGCACAAGGCAACGATCTCACCCGCTTGCGCCAGATTCGGCGCGATGGGTTTTTGTAACAGAATGCCGCGAATGTGCGAACGCGCCACAATTTCCCGCACAATCTCTAACTGGGCATGCGGTGGCACCGCCACATCCACAATTTCAATCCGCGCGTCATCCAACAAATCGGATAGCGAAGCATATATGGTCGGCACGCCACGCAGTTGCGCTGTTTCTCGCGCCACCTTAGGCATCGCATCTGTGATGGCGACGACATTGAGACCCAGGTTATGATAAGCAACCAGGTGCGTGTTCCGCATAATTCCGCCAGCGCCCACACACCCAATCCCGTAATCTATTTTCGCTGGACGTGATAGCGAATAGTCCAATGCTGGCACTTGAAATTCTCCGAGTCCATCTTTGTTTTTTGAATTTGCCATTATTGCGGTTCCCATAAATGAACGTATTTACTCTCGCTCCAACCGTGGCTGGCAATTCCCAGCTTGCCTCTGGCAAGCTGAATTATTTTCGTGCCATCGTGATGTTCAAAGCGATCATCCACTAGCCAGCGCCACCACGCCGTGCCGTGTGGGTTGGCTTTTTTGTAAACGAACAAGCGACAGCCGCCAGTGTACGGCGCGAATGGATTATGCTCACCCGCGACGATTTCCATTTCGCCGTCATCATCCAAGTCCGCCGCATCAACCGAATGTGCACATGCCAAATAATCAATAACACGCATTCGCCATGGCGTGTCCCACTCACCACGCGGATTTTGCATCCAGACGAGCGGAGCGAGCGGCACAGTTTTTGCTTTCCAGTACACCAACTCTTGCCCCATCACCACATCCGGCGCGCCATCCCGATTGACATCTACGATGACCGACCGTGCGGACAAGAATTCCTTATCGGCGATGATTGGATGAGGACAAAAATTTCCATCACCCAGGTTTTCAAGCCAGTAAGCGCCTGCCACAACATCATTCAACCTATCTCCATTCACATCACACGCCAGCAGTTCTTCGCCATGCATGATTTCAGCCAACGTCCGTTTTTGCCATGGCGTTTCACGTGGGTTGGACGGAATCTCAAACAATGCCGGATAATCCAGTTTGCCCGCGTTGACGCTATGGTGGCTGACGATTAGCGCGAGTTTACCATCTGACCAGAATGGCGCAACCAATGAGCCGTGAAGCCAATCGCCAATGCCCGCGTCAATGAAATGTTCTTCCCAGCGACCTTGAATTGGATCAATCGGTTTGAGCCACCATAATTCAGACGACAGAGCAAAATACCAATGCGATTTTTCGCTTGCCCGTTTTTTCGTCGCAATCAATTCCTGACGACCATCGCCATCTATATCGAACGCATTGATCACCTGATAAATCCCAGGAATCGCGTAACGCTCCCAGGTTGGGTTTTTATACCACCACGCCGCACATGCGAGGTCGTCTAGTCCATCCCCATCTATATCGGCGACAACCAAATCGGTGCCGGTCATCGGTTTCGCGTCATCCACAAAGCGATGTTTGAAATTCAGAGGCGCGGGCATATCCACGGTGGGCACACCATGATCATACGCAACCAGTTCCCAGTTAGTAGACATGGAATGGATTCTCGTGGAGAGATGCGCCATTGGTTTCGATGACCCGGCGATACCAGTGTGCCGAATCCTTGAGAGTTCGGCGTTGCGTGGGGAAATCAACGTGAATCAAACCGAAACGATCACGGTACCCTTCGGTCACTTCGAAATTATCCATCACCGACCAATGAAAATAGCCCTTTAATTGCGCGCCATCGCGCGCCGCGCGTTCGTATTCCAAAAGATAACGCCGGGTAAAATCAATCCGTTGCGTGTCATGCACCTTGCCATCAAGTGCAATCCAATCAAGCGTGGGCAAGCCGTTCTCGGTAATGACAATCGGCAAGTGGTACCGTTCCCAGTAAAACCGAGGACCCCAATATAATGTTTCCGGCACGACGAACGAACGATTGGCGGCGATGGGATGCCCAGGCGCAAAGGGAATTTCTTCTGGCGCACCGTCTTTCCCGGCGCGCACAAACGGCGATGAATAATGATTGACGCCGAAAAAATCGAGCGGTTGATGAATCGTCTCCAAATCTCCCACGCGAATTGGCGGCATGGCATCGCCAAACAATTCGAGCGCATCGGCTGGATACTGTCCCAGAAAAATCGGATCGAGCCAGAAGGCGGTTTGCCATGTGGTGCGGTCACGCATTTGGAACATTGCTTGCCGTGCCGCTTCAATATCCTGCGCCGTCTCAGTTGCCGGAATTTTTGCCAAGCCCACCGGCGCCAGACCAATTTCGCACGTTTGCTTGCTGGCGGCGCGAATAGACTGGACGGCTTGGCCGTGCGCCAAAAGGGTGTGGTGCGCCGCGCGCAAGACGAGTGGCAAGGTCAATTTGTCGCCAGGCGCGTGTAAGCCCGTTTGTAGACCCAGGTGAATAAAACACTGTGGTTCATTTAACGTGATCCAATGACGCACGCGGTCGCTCAATTTTTCGACGATGGTTTGCACATAATCGGCAAACCAATGTGGGCTATCGGGAGAAAGCCAGCCCCCACGAGCGTACAACTCAATCGGATAATCCCAGTGAAACAGCGTGACCCAGGGGGCAATGTGAGCGGCGAGCAGTTCGTCAATCAACCGATCATAAAAATCCAAGCCAATGTGATTGACCTTGCCAACGCCGTCGGGTAAAACCCGCGACCATGAAATCGAAAGCCGGTACGCCGGCAAGCCGATCTGTCGCATCAAAGCGACATCGTCACGGTAACGCTGATAGTGCTCGCATGCAACTGCGCCGCTGTGTCCCTGCCAGGTTGCGCCGGGCTTGCTACAAAACATATCCCACACCGAAGGGGTTCGCCCTGCCTCTTGCGCCCCACCTTCGATTTGGAATGACGACGCGCCCGCCCCCCACACAAAATGATTTGGAAAAGTCATTTGGCTACTCCCGCTCCATTATGATATAGAAAGCAAGCTACCCGATGATTAGGCGCAAGCGAAATGGACGCGGGGGTTGTTTGTTTGCATACATCCATCACGGATGGACAGCGTGACGCAAATCGGCAACCCCGCGTGGCAAAACTTCCGCCCATCTCTTCTTCGGACAAGGTTACCTGGGTGTCCCATTTCAAATCCGGGTCGGGCAAGGGGATCGACTGGATAAGCATTTGCGTGTACGGATGCTTGGGTGTTTCGATGACGCGCCCGATTTCGCCAGCTTCGGCAACCGCGCCGCGATATAAAATAAAAATCTCATCACTCACCTGATACGCCGTCGAAAGATCATGTGTGATGTAGAGAATCGAGATGCCAAATTCTTTTTTCAGGTTCAGCATGATTTCCAAAATCATGCCACGCAGAGATGCGTCTACCATCGAAACCGGTTCATCGGCAACAATCAGTTTTGGCTTGAGCAAAAATGCGCGCGCGACCATTAAGCGTTGACGTTGCCCGCCGCTGAGTTGGTGCGGATATTTACCCAGCACTTCACTCGGTCGCAAGCCCACCACTTCTAGTGCGTGTTCGATGAATGTGCGTGTTTCGATCTTGCCTTTTGCCAATTTGAATTTACTGACCACCGTGTCAAAAATGTGATCGACCTTGTAAAAAGGATTATATACTTCATACGGGTCTTGAAAAACCGCCTGGACCTCGCGGCGATAATGCATAAATTCAGCGCGGGACAAATGAGCAATATCCTTGCCCTGATACAACACGTTCCCCGTCGTGGGTGTGATAAAACCCAGGACCAGGTTAGCGAGCGTCGTTTTACCGCTCCCGCTTTCGCCGGCAATGGTCGTGACACGCGGATTATCGGCGTATAGCTGAAGCGAGAATTGGTCGAGGGCCGTAAAGGTCGGTTTGATCAACAAGCCGCCACCGTACAATTTGGTCACCCCGCGCATTTCGAGCAAGGGCGTTTCAATCGTCTGGGTCATTCTCACTCCTTATCGGTACAAATGGCACGCCACAAAATGCGCAGCTTGAATTTCATGCAAAGGCGGCACTTGTGTGCGACACATCTCCAGGGCTTTGGCGCAGCGCGGATGGAAAACGCATCCTGGGGGAGGATTGAGCAATGCGGGCGGTAAACCTGGTAAGGCGAAAGGCGACTTTTTTGTTTTGGGCGATGGCACACTGCCGATCAATACCTGGGTATACGGATGCTGGGGCGCTTGAAATATTTTTTTCACCGTTGCCATTTCGACCAAATGGCCGCCATACATAATAGCAAGCCGATGAACAATTTGCGCTTGCAAACCCATATCGTGCCCGATCAAAATAAGCGATGCCCCGATTCGTTCTTGCACCTCGATCAACGTTTGCGTCACAATGCGTTGCACAACGACATCCAAAGCGCTGGTCGGCTCATCGGCAATGATAAGCTTGGGTTTCAACGCGATAGCCATTGCCACACAGACGCGTTGTTTCATTCCGCCAGATAGTTCGTGTGGGAACATCTGCGCCACTGGGCGTTGCAAACCGACCGTCACCAACAAATCTTCGATGCGCTGATTCAACCCCGTGCGCGCCGACCGACCTTCGTGCGTCAGAATCGCATCGGCGATCTGATCCTTGATCCGCATCACTGGATTGAGCGAACTCATCGCGCCTTGGGGAATGAGCGATACCTCGCGCCACCGCGTTCGCCGCATCTCTTCGGCGTTCAGTTCAACCAGGTTTTTACCCTCTAGTAAAATTTCTCCCGCCACGATTTTGCCAGGGTATTGAATCATTTGCAAAATCGCCAGCGCGGTTGTCGTTTTGCCGCAACCGGATTCTCCCACAAAACCAAACCGTTCGCCGCGACCGACAAAGAGATTTACCTCGTCCACTGCCTTGACTGCGCCTTGGGGCGTTTGATAGTGAACGTGTAAATTATTAATCCGCAAGACGGCATCCGTATTCATTTGGCGCGCGCTCCTTTTAATCGGGGATTGGCAATTTCGTCCATGCCCATACTGGTCAAGAACAAGCCGATGAACAAGATGATCAGGATCACCGTCGGCGGCATCCACATCCACCACAATTCGCGCAACAGAGCCGCATAATTAAAAGCCAGGTTCAGTACGAGTGCCACGCTGGGTTTGCTCAAGGGACCCAGACCCAAGAGTTGCAGGGTGACGGAAGCAAGCACGCCGCTGGATACGGCGCTGACGAAACCGGCGGCAATGTACGGCAACAAGTTTGGCATCAATTCCTTGAGGATAACCTCTAGATCGCTTTGTCCGGAAATTTTCGCCATCCGGACAAAACCGTGCTCGCGCATACTGAGTGTCTGCGCCCGGATTGCGCGCGTTGTATAGGGCCACGCAAAGAGGGCAATGATGCTCCCCATCAATTCGATGCTCATATCGCGGGTAAATGAAGAAATGACCACCAAGACGGCGATGGCGGGAATCGTCATCATCACATCCGCCGCGCTTCGCACCAGCTCATCGAACCAGCCGCCGAGATAGCCGCTGGCAATGCCCAAGAATACACCCGCCAGGGTAGCGACTAATCCAGCAATCAAACCAATCTTGAGTGTGACCGGCGTGCCGTACACCATCAACGCAAGCATATCGCGCCCACTGGTATCCGTACCGAGCGGATGGTCGGCTGTGGGTGGTTTGGTAAACCCGCCCGCGCCTAGTTGCAATTGCTCTTCGCTAATCAGAACCGGTCCGAGCGCGCCGAATAAAATGAGTGCGAGGAGAATGGTCAAACCGGCAGTGAGTTTCCAGTTGGACGCCAGAAAACGCACGATGTGGTTTAAGCGGGTCATGGCTATTTCCTTGTGTAGGTGATTCGCGGATCCAGTCTGGGATAAAACAAATCCAAGAGCAGGACAGAAAAAGCGACGGACACCACTAGCACAAACGTAATTCCCTGAATCATCGGGTAATCGAGAAAGCCGATGGAACGATAGAGCAAGTTGCCGATACCTGGCAAGGTGAAAATCACTTCGATGAGAATTGCCCCCGAGACAATATGTCCCAGCGCAATGACGAGCGAAGTCACCTGGGGCAACATGGCATTCCGCAACGCGTATCGAAAAAAGATGCGGCGGTCCGTCAATCCCTTGGCGTACGCTAGATTCAGATAATCCGCGCCAATCGTTGTGACCATCATGCCACGAATTCCCAGCATCCAGTTGCCCAAGCCAGCCAAAGCCATCGCCGCAGCGGGCAGAATGAAATGTTGGAGCACATCCCCAACATAAGCAAGCGTCCACTCTGCTTTTGCGCCGGCGGTCGCAACCCCGCCCGTTGGCAGAATTTTCCAAACATAGGCAAACAGATAGAGGAACACTACGGCAAGCAAAAAGTAGGGCACGGCGGCAAAGAAGGTAAACGGAGTCAGCATAACCTGCGCCCAGCGTGGCGTCCCGCGCCATACCAGTAACGCGCCCATGAGCGTGCCCAAGCCAAATGAAAGCAACGTGGTTGTGGCGAGGAGACCAATCGTCCAGGGCATCGCGCGCAAAACCAGATCGCCCACCTTGGTTGGGAATTGGTTGAGCGACAGACCAAAGTCAAAGCGAAAGGAATTTAGAATGTAGCGCGCATATTGTTCCTGGATGGGCGCATCCAGACCATACGTGGCGCGCAATTCCTGAGTAATCGCCGCCGCATTTTCAATGCGTTCGGTTTGCGCCATGTGCGCTAGCATGGTTTGAATCGGATCACCTGGCACCAGTCGCGGGATGATAAAGTTAATCGTCGCGGCTACCCAGATGACCACCAGAAACATGGCGATTCGTCGTATCACATAACCCACACTCAAACCCATAACGCGTTCCCTCCTCCTCCTTTGAAAATTTGGAAACCAAGTCAAAATGATTTACAATCAGGTTGTCAACGGATGCGTTTGTTTGACGACGGCACATCCATTGACGATTGACTTGGGGCAGATGGCATCCAACCATCTGCCTCTTTGCCTGGTTACGGATTGGCTGGTTTGAGTTTTTGAATCACTCGATTGAACGGCGCGCACCAACTTTGTGGTTGGATGTAATTGTTGGCTTTGGTGGGCCAACCGGTCCAATATGTTTCGTTATGCGTTTCAGGATATTTTTGCTGAGCAATCGGTATATAAGGCATTTCCTTCATCAGGATTTCCATGGCTTGCCGCCAGAGCGGTTCTGCTTTGGGATCACCTGGCTCGAGTTTGCTCATTTGATCTACCAGCGCGCTATATTCCGAGTTCTTCCAGCGGGAGGGATTGTCGTGCGACCCGGTTCGTTGTTCGCCCAACGGTTTATAGTAGCGTTCGTGAAAGTGGAGTAGGGCAGTCACCGGGTCGAAAGGACTATTCTGCAAGGCATCAATCCACATATCCCAGTTGTCACCCAGCCCTTCTTGGATTTTGACACTGTACGGAACCTGGCGCACATTGAGCTTGATCCCGACTGCTTTGAAATACTGCTCAAATGCTTGATCCATCGCTAGGATGTATGAAGCTTGCTGGGGCTGATCGGTGACCATGTTGATTTCCAGCGTCTTGCCATCCTTCTGATAATAATCGCCGACTTTTTTGTACCCTTTGCTCTCGATAATCTGGATCGCTTTCTTGGGATCATAAGTCGTGATTGGGTACTTGTCGAACAAGTCCTTGTTCTTGGCAAGGAGTTGCTCGTACGGCGCATAGTCAGGATAAAAAGTGTTTGCCAGTGCGCCGTGGCCCTCGAAACTAAGGTTCACGAGTTTCTGGCGGTCTACCGCATACATCAGCGCCCAACGCATCTCGGCATCGTTCCAGGGTGCGCGCAATGTGTTGATCGCGGCATACAATGGGTTGGGATCGGACCAGGCAAATGGCGACTCTTTTGTCCACGCCGTCAGTTTGGGATTATTCTTGGAAATCGCCGAAAAGGTCGCCGCTTGAATCAACGGTTCGACATCCACTTCATTGAGCAACAACTTAGCGGCTTTTTCTTGTTCGGTCAGCACGCCCAACATCACCACCCGTTTAACGGCTGGCAATGTGCCAATGCCCGCTTTCGCCGCCCACCAATTGGCGTCGAGTGTGTAGACGATCTGGGAGGACGTGGATTGCGAAAGCTTGTACGGTCCGGTCCACACGGGCAAGCCCTTGGCGGGATCATAATTGTTGAACGTCTTGGGGTCTTTCCCTTCCCAAATGTGCTGGGGAACAATCAGCAACGGATTGCACGTCGTGTTGGCAATCTGCTCAATGATAAAGCGTGGATAGGATTGCGTAAAAGTGAAATGCACCGTGTTCGCATCCACCTTGGTGAAATCTTTGAGCCACACGCCAAGCGCGCCGCCGCGAAACGATGGATTCTTGACGAGAAAGTTGATCGTAAAAATGACATCGTCTGCCGTGAACGGCTTGCCGTCGTTCCAGTATGCTTGGGGATTCAACTTGATCGTGACCCCAGCATAATTGGCATCATACTTGTACTCGCTTGCTAACCAGGGTTCGATCTTGCCGGTTTCATAGTTGAGATAGAACAACGCTTCGTTCATCAACTGGTACGTCCCTTGCATATTGCGCGCCGTCGGAAACGGGTTGTACCAGTCGCTCATCTCAATCCCGCCGCCGCGATGGTTCATCACGAGTGTTTGGCGGCGCAAAGATTCGGCTTCCGACACTTTGGGCACCGGCGTCACCTGGACCATCTTTTCAACTTCTTTTGTGACAACGGCAGTGACCACTTTTTCAACCTGCTGGGTCACGACCTTCTCGACCACCTGGGGCGTGGCAGGGGTTGCACAAGAAACCGCCATCAGTAATCCAATGATGGCAATTGCCGCGAGGACGGCGATCTTGGTCATCAATTTGTTTGGCATTTTTCCTCTCCTTTGAGATGATTGTTTGGACACCTGCGTTTGAAAACTGCACACGCAGGCAAACTTGAATTACTAGTCTCATCTGTAATTTTGATCGGTTCGCAACGGTCCAGCGGATCGCATCCAAAACGCCGCGCTGGAGCGACTTGTTTTTCACCTCCTTGAATGTTCTTGCTCTCAAACCACTTTGAGGTCAATGATGCTCCCAGAAGCGATTGCCCATTCTGGTTCCATCAAACGGAGAATGATTTGCGCGATTTGGTTGGAAACCAACATACGCGAACGGTCAGACAGACTCGGCGCGTATCCCCGAAAATCTCGAAACGCTTGCTCGCCCATGGGCGTGTCTACCTTGTCCGGACACAAGGCAAAAATTGAGATGGGTTGCTGTTTTTCCCGAAACGCATTCGCCATTGCCAACGTCAAGCCCAAGACGCCGGTTTTCGCGGCGACATAGGCGGGGTAACGACCGGGACAACCACGCGCGCCACTCGAAGAGATATTGACGATCACTCCCCGACGCTGTTCTAACATCAGCGGGAGCACCGCCTGGCAACACAAAAACGTGCCCCGTAGATTTACATCAAGCGACAAATCCCAGTCCGCTTCCGCGAGTTCCGGCAGATAACCGTGACGTAACACGCCCGCGGCGTTGACCAGCAAGCCAATCGGCGCGTCCGCGAAAACTTCCCGGATCAACTGCACCGCTTGGCGAACACTGGAGGTATCCGAAACATCGGTGCAAACAAAATGCGCTCTGCCGCCGACTTGGCGAATCTGGGCGGCTACCGTTTCGCCATACTCGCGATTTGAATCTGCCAGCATGACGCTCGCGCCGTAACGCGCTAATACCTCGGCAGTGGCTTGACCAATTCCCGAAGCCGCACCCGTAATCAGCGCAACCTGACTTTGCATTTGCATTTTTCAGCTCTCACTTACCATAGTAAGATAGTGGGCTTTTCAAGCGCCGTCACAACATCACGCAAGAACAACGCCGCCGCCGCACCATCCATCACACGATGATCCGCCGAAAGTGTCATTTTCATCATCGGGCGCGCCACAATCTGATCTTGCTCGTTGACGCGCGGACATTTGCAGATGCGCCCCACTGCCAGGATCGCGCTTTCCGGTGGATTGATGATGGCGGTGAACTCGTCAATGCCAAACATTCCCAGGTTACTGATTGTGAACGTGCCGCCAGTCACATCGTCGGGCGTCAACGCATTGGACTTGGCACGGGTCGCCAGATCATTCAACCGATTTGTAATGTCACCCAGGTTCAGACGGTCGGCTTGATGAATCACCGGCACGATCAGTCCCTCCGTGCGTGCCACCGCCACGCCAATGTTGACAGCACGATGCAGATGAATGCCATCCTCGTGCAACGACGCGTTGACCCAGCGATGACGCATCAGTGCCCACGCGCACACCTTGACCAGCAACGCCGTAAACGAAACGGTCGGCGCGTGTTCGACCTTTGCCAAAGCAGTCATCTCGTCCCGCCAAGCATACGCCGCCGTCATATCCGCTTTGACGGTGAATGTAATATGGGGCGCAGTCTGAGAACTGGCTTGCATTCGATTGGCAATCGTTCGGCGGATGCCTTGCAGAGGAATGATTTCATCAATCAACGATTCGGATTCCAGAACGTTTTCTTTGGGCGCTGGGGCGTCTGGGGTTTTCACTACATCGCGGGCTTGGACGCGCCCTTGCGGTCCAGAACCTGGGATCAGCGTGAGATCAATTTTCTTTTCGCCTGCGAGCCGCCGCGCGGCAGGAGTTGCGCGGATTGATTGTGTGTCGTTCGGCATTCGTTGTTGTGCCAGAAATTTTTCTGCGTCTTGGCGCGTCAGTTGCTCAGGAGACGCCGATGGCACAGAGCTGGGATCAACTCCCGCCGCCGCCAATATCTTTTGCGCCACAGGAGTCACCCGCCTATCGCTCTTGATGGGGCTGGCGGGAGTTGGCGTTACAACGGTTGTGCCGCGCTCATCGCTCGTCGGCAAAACCTCATCTGGTTCTAGCACATAGGCGATCACTTGCGTTACTGGCACAACCTGCCCCTCTTGGGCCAAAGTGCCTCGCAGAATTCCGCTCCCTGGCGACTCGACTTCCATATTCACCTTATCGGTTTGGACTTCGAGCAGAACATCGCCTTTTTCGACGACATCGCCTTCGCGCTTTAACCAGCGCAGGATGGTCGCGTCTTCCTGCGCCATTCCGAACTTGGGCATAATGACCTGGGTCGCCATCTAATACTCTCCGCGTACAAGCGCCCGCGCTTCACGCACAATGTCGGCAACTTGCGGCACAGCGCGTTTCTCCAATTCACGATTGTAAGGAATCGGCACATCGAGACCCGCCAGCCGACGAATCGGGGCATCCAGAAAATCGAACGCCTCGCTCGCGCAGAGTTGCGCGACAATTTCGCCGCCGAAGCCACCCGTCATGGGCGCTTCGTGGACGACGAGGGCTTTGCCCGTCTTGCAAACCGATTGAATCATCGCCGCCGTATCTAATGGTTTGAGTGTGCGCGGATCAATGATTTCGATTTCAATCCCTTCTTGAGCAAGTTGTGTTGCCGCTTCAAGCGCACGCGCAACCAACACCGAGGTTGCGATCAAGGTTAGGTCTTTGCCTTTACGTTTGATTTCACTTGTCGCCAAAGGCAGGGTATAGTATTCTTCTGGCACAAAACCCTTGGTCTTGTAAAGCAATTTGTGTTCGATAAAGATGACGGGATTGTCATCGGCAATCGCTGCGAGCAACAATCCTTTGGCGTCGTAGGGCGTCGAAGGCATGACCACTTTTAATCCTGGCACGTGCACGAACCATGCTTCCAAACTTTCCGAATGCTGTGCCGCCGCACCCGTGCCCGAACCCGCTGGAGTTCGCAAGACCATCGGCACCCGCGCCTTGCCGCCAAACATATATCGCATCTTGGCAGCTTGGAGCACCAATTGCTCCATCGCGAGCGTAATGAAATCCATAAATTGAATTTCGGCGACAGGGCGCATCCCAGTGACCGCTGCGCCAATCGCGGTACCCGCAATGACAGCTTCAGACAATGGAGTATCCCTGACTCGCTCACTACCAAACTCATCCAGCAATCCATCCGTCACGCCGAACGCGCCGCCGTAGACGCCAATATCTTCACCGAGAAGAAACACCTGGGGATCACGTTGCATCGCTTGGCGCAAAGCCTCTCGTACCGCTTGCGCATAGGTAATCTCGCGTGGCTCAGACATACACACCATCCAAGATTGACGCAGGGTCTGGCTCCGTCGCCGATTCTGCAAACGCCGCCGCGTTGTCAATCGTTTGTTGTGCTTCCTGGGTAATGACATCGAGTTCCATTTCGGAAAACAAACCGACTTGGACTAACTTGGCACGCAAAAGCGTAATTGGGTCACGTGCTTGCCACTCTTTGACTTCTTCGCGAGTGCGATACTTTTGGCGGTCACTCTTGGAATGGCCTCGCCAACGGTACGTGACACACTCGATCAACGAAGGACCTTGACCACTCCTTGCTCGCGCGACGGCATCAGTCGTTGCCTGATAAACTTGGCTCAAATCATTCCCGTCCACCGTAATACCAGGCATCCCATAACTCACCGCACGTGTCGAAATCTTTTCAATGGCAAACGCTTTCTCGAATGGCATTGACATGCCGTACTGATTATTCTCGCAGACGTAGATAACGGGCAATTTCCATATCGCTGATAAATTCAGCGATTCGTGGAATGCGCCTTCGTTCGCCGCGCCATCTCCAAAAAAGCACACGCATACTTGGTCGCGTTTTTGCATTTGGATACCCAGTCCCACACCCGGCGCAATCGGAAGCCCGCCGCCGACCACGCCGTTCGCACCCAGGTTTCCACCATCAACATCCGCAATATGCATCGAGCCGCCGCGCCCTCGGCAATACCCAACCTCTTTGCCAAAAAATTCCGCCATCATCAGATTGAGATCAGCGCCTTTGGCGATGCAGTGCCCGTGTCCACGATGCGTCGAGAGAATGTAATCGTCAGCGCGCAATGCGAGACACGCGCCGACTGCCGCCGCTTCTTGTCCAATGGACAAGTGCATCGTGCCGTGAATTTTGCCTTGCATATAAAGCGCTTCGGCGCGCTCTTCAAAGAGTCGAATCTGATACATTTTGCACAGCGCATCATTCAATTGCGCGCGCGATAAATCATTTCTGCCAACACCATTCGTGGTATTCATCATCATCCCTTATCGCTTGATGAGAGCATCTTGCTCACGGCGCAATTTCACCACCGTACTACCTTCATCCAATCGCACATCATCCCAGGTTACCAAACTGCCGCACTTGACCGGGCGCACCACGTGCGCGCCAATCGCCAAGCCCACGGGCAAGGCATTCGCTTGACGCGCGACGAATGCGCGATCCATAACCCCATAAAAGGTATAGCCACCAAAATCATCGAGTATGTCCCCAGGTTTCAAATCTCGTTTGGCAACCGTCATCACATCGGCGACTGGCTCATCGAGCGGCACCAGCCAGGTTTCACGTTTCAGGACTGCCCGCGCAATCGAAATCGGCGCTTCAAGAAACCAGAGATGGTACGGACGAAAGAAGGTAAAATACCTGCCCTTGCCAACTTTGAGATAGTTCAAGTCATCGCAGATGCGCGCATCGTCAATCCGCACGGTGATAAAAACGCCGCCCGCCATCGCGCTTCCTTGCACAAAATCCACTGCGCCGGGGAACTGGGTAACGCCGCCATCGGCTTCGAGCGCAAAAATCTGTGAGACGTTCTGCAAATTCGCTTCGGGTCCGATCATCCCACGTTGCATCGGAAGACACCCCGTTGCATTGGCGGCGCACGTCATTTCAAACATTGTCTTGGTGCCATCCACATAGGATGCCGTTTGATAGGCGTCCTTGTTGGCGCGGCGTGCCGATTCGGAAACGGTATCTGGATTTGCCCTTGGATCAAGCGGATTGTTTTTGCCTTTGCCAATGACCATCGGTTGATAGCCGAGCGAGGTGACAAAATCATACAACTCGATCAAGCATCCTGGCTCATCGCCCGACGAAACCGTATAGAGGACGCCGACCTTGTTCGCCAGTCTTTTCAAAATGCGCCCGACCGTTACATCCGCTTCGATGTTGACCAGCACAACATCTTTGCCGTGTTGAATCGCGGCATACGCCGTTTCCGCGCCAATGGCTGGCGAGGGCGTCACATCCACCACCACATCCACCGCATTCAATTGCGCGGCAAGCGGGTACGATCCAGTGATAACCCTTTTGCCTGCCGATAGCGCATCCATCGCCGTTGCGTCATTATTGGCTTCGACAATTTGTTCGTGGGCGACCCCACTCGCGATGAGCGCATCGTGCGCGGCGCGGACATTGGCATCCGCGAGCACAGTGACGCACATCCCAGGTACGTGAGACACTGCCGCGACAAAGCCACTTCCCATCCAACCCGCGCCACTGACACCCAGGCGAATAGGTCTCTGTTCCGATTGACGCTTCAAGAGTTCATTCCGAATCATCTATACTTGTCCCTTTGCTGTGATGACTTGATGCGCGGCATCACAAATATCTTCGGCGGTCAAGTGATATTTCTTGAGCAAATCATCTGGGTCCCCTGATTCAACATACGTGTCTGCCAAGCCCACAAAACGCATAGGAACCGATTGGCTTGCGGCAACGACGCGCGCTACATTACTGCCCATTCCACCTTGCAAGAGATGTTCCTCGGCGGTAACGATAGCACCCGTCTCGCGCGCGGCGGTGGTAATCGTTTCAACATCAAGCGGACGGAGCGTGTGCAAATCAATAACTCGCGCATCAATCTTTTCCTCTGCCAGCATCGCGGCGGCATCCAGCGCGGCGGCAACCATAATGCCACAGGCGATCAGGGTTACATCTTGTCCAGGGCGCACCACGTTCGCCTTGCCAATTTCAAAGGGGCAATTTTCTTCACTATAGATGTATGGCATCGCCAACCGACTTGAGCGCAGAAACACGGGTCCCACCAAATCTGTTGCCGCCTTGACGGCTTGATGCATGGACACCGGATCGCAGGGCGCTATAATGGTCATGGTGGGTAATCCACCCATCAAAGCCAGGTCTTCGATCCCCATTTGCGTGGGACCGTCTTTGCCCAAGGTAATGCCGCCGTGACTTCCCAGAATTTTGGCATTGATGTTAGACATCGCCACGGCAAGCCGAATTTGGTCGTACGCGTTGCAGAGCAAAAAAGACGAAAAGCTCGTAATCCAGGGAATCAGTCCCGCGCCAGCCAGTCCCGCGCCAATTCCCACCAAGTTGCTTTCGGCGATGCCGATATTGAAAAAGCGTTCGGGAAAAGCGTTCCGCACTAAATCGGTTTTGGTCGAGTTTGCCAGGTCGCCGTCCAACACAACGACCCGTGGATTGTCTTTACACACCTTTAGCAACGCCTCGCCAAAAATATCTCGCATGGGTTTGCTGGCGACAAGCCCCGCGCGTTCACCTAGTGTCGTAACTTGAAAATCTTGCGGGGTTGGGGTATGCTCGTGGCATGCAAAAACGAGCCATCCATCTCCAACCTCCAGAACGCGATCAACTCATTGCGTTGGTCAGCAAAGGAC
>CAIKBD010000256.1 GCA_903825565.1 uncultured Anaerolineales bacterium
CCCAGCATAAAGGAAAGTTGTTAAAATGCAAGTTATGGACGTTCCTAAGCGGAACAAAAACGATATGGTTCAAAGTTTAGAAAATGGCTGGGCGGTGCCTTTTTTCATCAGCCCAGGCTTGGTCTATTTGATCGTGTCTAATTCGGCGAGTGTGCCGATCACGCTCACCGAGGTCGTGGTCAACAAACCGGAATTTGTGACGATGACCGCGCCGGCAAAAATCCAAGCGCCGTTGCGCCTCGCGCCGCAAGAGGCGGTGGCGCTCGAATACACCTTCGCTAGCGCCGATCGCGTGCAAGCCGGCAAGCACACACTCGTCTTTGTCACAAACGTGACCTGGGAACGTGGCGCACAACCGATGCACGCGACGCTGACCACGCCATACAAATTTACGGTTGGGGTGCTCGGCGAATCGGAAATCCTCACCGCGTTGGGTGTGCCCTCGTTTTTATTGTTGCCCGGCTTTTTGCTGGTGGTTGCGTTTCGCTTTTTGCAAACGCGGGTGCATCCCAAATCCGCCAGCCCACTCGAACTGAAAAGCCCGGAATTTTGGCTGATCGCCATCTTGTTGTCTGGGCTGGCTGCGCCGGTGTACACATGGCTGACCGCCCGCGATTACTTGAGCGCGTACGGTTTGCGCGATATTGTGCTGGTGTGGAGCGGCTCGGTTTTCCTGGGAGCGCTGGCGTGGTCCGTGTGGTACGGCGGCAAGCGGTGCATCCGGTCGGTGTGGTTACGCAACGTGCCGACCGAAAATGACGACGAATTGCAAACGATCCAAAAACTCGCTGGGCGCAAAATGGGTTTTGCCTTGGAGCAAGCCCAGATCAAAATCAGCGGGCAAACGCAACGCGTGTTCATTCTCGAGCCGGAACGCGCGAGCCGCGTCAAGGTCTGGGGTGCGCCGGCCATTGTGTATCGCGTCGCGCCGGACGCGCCTGCGCCTATCGTCGAAGCGTTCACGCATGCGCTCGATCAGGCGGAGGATGCCAGCACCATGGCGTTCGTGATGCGTCAGGCGAGCAATGCCGGCGCCATCACGTTTTCCTGGGATGCGCCGGGTGTGCTCGCCAGCCCAACCGAAATCGAAAAAAGCGTGATCATCGAACGGCTGGGCAAGCGGCGCATTTTAATCGAGGCAGAATAAAAAATTGACGGCTCGTAGATGAGCCGTCAACAAGAGACAGGTGTGTTGTCCCCGGGGGACAACGATTGCAAGCAGGAATTTAATCCGGGATAAGATTTTGGCTTTCACCGAAAATCTCATCGAGCGAACTAAATTAGCATCCCGCGGTATGCTTCCACCGATTGGTAGACCTTCTTACAAAGTCGCCCATAGTATAAGCGAAAGGGAGTTGTTCGTCAATGGTCACCTTGAATGAAATTCGCATGTCGGTCATCTGGACCGAGACTTATCCTACGCTCTTGACGCCAGCGGGCGCAAGGGCGCCAATGGCTTGGCTGGGGCAGAAAAACAAATACGCGGCGGAATTTGAAAATGCGCTTCAAGGCACCAGCGCGTTTGAACCGCCCTGGCCCCTGCAAAAGGGCAAGGGACGTCATCACTTTTGGCGTCGCTATTTCGGCAATGTCGAACCGGCGAATGTCAAAGGCAATCTCGCCTGGGAATATCTTGCGCCATTTCATACGAACGTTGGGAAAATTCGAGCGATCTGGTTAAATGGACGTGCAAGCGCAGAAGGATTCTTTTTCGCGCACGGCATTGCATTTATTGTAACCGTTTCGCTCACATTGGACAACGCTGTGCTCGCACTTGCGGTAGACGCCATCCAACAGGTACGTACTGCCGGTTTGTACGATGTAACCTGGCGCGATGGCACCGTGACACAAGGCACACTCGATGTAATTGCCGCCCACGCACTCGATCAATTGCGCGAGATGGCATTAGGCGCCGATGCGTCGCAAGGTACGCGCCCTGGCACGCCGTTTTCATTGGTTACCTTTATCAAGGGTGCCGGTGGCGACGCGCAGGCGCCCAATCCACCGAACGGTGAGGTGCATCGCGCGCTCGAAGCGTTGTGCAATTGGCACGCCTCATGGCAGACGGATGCGCTTCATCCATTGGATACAATGCAACTGAATCGCAAAAGCGCTTCGCCGGGACATTTGCTCTACGGCTTGGAGCGTGGCCGCGCCCTGTGGTTTCCCGATTTATTCGAACGCACAAACAAGCACTCGCACAAGTTATCGTGTTATCATCGCAACCTCACCCTCTTGTCACTCCAAACTGAGATGGTAATTGCTCTGATCCACCATGCCGCCAAAATGATTGCAACAAATCAAGTGATGCCGCTTAGACTGGAACAACTTACCCACGAGGGTGCGGGACTGGCGGGACGATTGTACGGCAAAACTGACACCATGTATCAATCGCGGAGTGCGCGGCGGCAACTGGAGAATAGTCAAGCGTTGGATGAGATTGATCGCGTGCGGAAGTATTTTGGAACTGGCGGATTGAAACGCGCTTGAGTGACGGATCGCGCGCAAGAGATTGATGCACGCTGGCATTAACCGCGAAACGGACTGCTAAAGAGGATGATTGGCTATGGAAAGTTTGGATACATTCAAAACGGACACACTGATGCTCCTCATTGGCACCAACCCGCTACCCAATCTGGTGGCGGCGCGCTTGCTGGCGGCATCCGAGGCGTGCGTATATTTGCTCCACTCGACGGCGGGCGAGGAAGGCGAATCCAACACGGAAGAGCAAGCCAAGAACTTGGAATCGCTACTCGGTTTGTTGCGAACCGATTTGCATATTCAGCGTTTGCCGTTGGCAAGCTCGGACAATGAGAAAATCCGAACGGAGGTTGAAGCCATTCTCAAACAGCGCAAAGGCAGAGTGGGCTTGAATTATACGAGCGGCACCAAGCCGATGGCAGTTCATGCTTATCGCGCAATTGAATCTGTTTTGAGGCGAGCCGATCCCCTGCCGGTTTTTTCGTATCTGGATCCGCGCCAATTGGCGTTGCGAATTGATTACCACAAGCCCGGCGAGCCAATCATTTTTCAGCTTTTGCGTGATGCAAGTTTGCGCCAGCTAGTCGAGATCGACCTTGAACAACTCGGCAAATTGCACGGATATACTTTAACTAAATCGAGACGAAACCCACTCGAAAGTCCCAATCTACCGGATTGGCGAAATTTGCTGGTTGCGGTTGCTTGTGTTTATGCCCAAGAAACGAGCCGCACCAAGTGGCGACAGTGGCTTGCTGGCAACCCAACTTCAACGGCAAATCTACCTGCGGGTTCGACAATTAGGAAAGCAGGAGACCGACTAGCACAGTTCCTAGTGTCGTAACTTGAAAATCTTGCGGGGTTGGGGTATGCTCGTGGCATGCAAAAACGAGCCATCCATCTCCAACCTCCAGAACGCGATCAACTCATTGCGTTGGTCAGCAAAGGAC
>CAIKBD010000257.1 GCA_903825565.1 uncultured Anaerolineales bacterium
AAAAAATAACTTCCCGCATACCACTGTCGCGTCACCCAAGTTGTCATTCTGAGCGAAGCGAAGAATCTCGGATCGCTACGCGCGAGACCCTTCGCTTCGCTCAGGGTGACATCCGGGAAGTTATTCTTTTCCAGACCCTTACTGGCTGGCGCTGGGCGCGCGCGACGCGTTCCTGTTGATCGGCACAGTTGCCGTGCTGGCTTTTTTCGGCACGTTTTTGCCGGTGTTGCGGAGTACTCACCAGCGCACACCGTAAACCAAACCACACATTGAATTGGAGGCGTAATGGCGTATGTAATTGCTGAGCCGTGCATCGGCGTCAAAGACAAGGCGTGCGTTGCCGTTTGTCCGGTGGATTGTATTCACGGGACGGACGCAGACGAAATGCTGTACATTCAACCGGACGAGTGCATTGATTGCGGCGCGTGCGCGCCCGAATGTCCGGTCAGCGCGATCTTTCCGGCGGACCAAGTGCCGGCGCAGTGGCGCGCGTTCATCCAAAAGAACGCGGATTATTTTCGCAAGGCGTGAGGCAAGGCATGAGGGGAACGCTGCGAGTCGCGCGTTGGCTATTCGTCGTCGTCGCGTGCGCGTGCGGCGCGTGCGCCGTTCCCCCTACCGCGCCGGCGACGCCGCCTCTGTCGCGCACGCCGACGCCGGTGCGCGTGGTGATGCCGACGATGCTGGCGTTGCCGGTTGCCGCGCCAACGCTTGCGCCGACCTTGCCGCCGGCTTCACCCAGCCCGACACTGCGCCGCGTCGTCATCACCCCACTGCCGCCGGTCATCGCGCAACCGACGCCGCGCCCACTCCGGTTCGACGATGTAGAAGCGTGGGCGATCCTGGTGGCGCTTTTCCCCGATTTGCAATTCACGCCCGACGGCGATCTGTTTCGCGTCAACGGCGATCCGAATCGGTTGATGTGGATCAACTCGCGCGCCGAGGGCAACTTTACCGGTAACGAGCCGGAACTTGCGGTGATCGTCGCGCACGATGCGCCGCGTCTTGCGCCGGAGCAACTCAAGCCGTCTGCACCGACGGGATCGTTCCTCGCCATTTTGCAACGCCGCGACGGCAAGTTGCTTGTCGCGCAACGCGCCTTTCCGTTTCCCACGGCGATCTCGCCGCAAGCGTTCGACGTGGAAATTGATCGCGTGACGGATTTTGATCATGACGGGCAAACCGAGTTGTTGATCACGACCGAATCTTGGTCGCAAGGTGTGACAACGGATGCCGCGTTTTTGTACCAGTGGGAGGTTTCGCAATTCGCCGAACTCTGGTCGAGTGTGATCGGCGAGGACAATACCGCCGCGCTGAATCAGACCCAATATTACGTCGCCGCGTCCGAGTTGTTCGTCGTTGACCTCGACGGTGACGGTTACGACGACCTGGTGCTCGACGGCACGCGCGTAGATTTTGCGCGCGACACCCAGGGTTTGCCGGACTTGGATCGCGAGACGATGCGCCGGCGAGATCGGCGCGTGTTTCGCTGGAACGGCGTCACATTCGGGATCGATCCGGCGCGCGTCACGCCGATGCCCGGCGGCAAATAATCGCGCGGCGCGATGCGCGCTTCCGTGCGGGCGGTTTGCCGCCACTTGCTATTCGCCGTGAGCATCGCTATAATATCGGCATCAGGAGGAATTATGAATCGCAAACGCCAAGCGTTGATTGATGGTCTCGAACAAAGCGGCAAGGAATTTACACAGTGTCTCGCGCAATTTTCCGAAGCCGAACTGCACGCTGTGCCCGCGCCGAACGCGTGGACGATTCATCAGGTTGCGGCGCACATGCGCGACGTGGAACGCTACGCGTTCTTGGTTCGCGCCGAACGGATTCGGAAAGAAGAACATCCCACCGTGCCCAATTTCGATCAAGAGGCGTGGGACCGCGAGCATTATTCGGTGCGCGAGCCGGTGAAAACGATCAGCGCCGAATTTCGCACGGCGCGGCGCAAACTCGTGCGCCAGTTGCGCCAGGCGACCGATGCGGACTGGGACAATTGGGCAGTCCATTCCACGCTCGGCAAAATCTCTCTGGATTGGATCGCGTCGCATTGTTATTACCACACGCTCGAACACATCGCGCAAATGGGTTACGCGCACGAAAAAACCATCCTGCAAAAATTGAACGCCTAGCGCGCGGGCACCGTGCCGCGCAGAGGTGAGACATGGCTCGTTTACGCACCGGCGAAATGATTGCCGCGCTCGTTTTGATCGGGGTCGGCGCGTTGTTGCTTCTCGGTAACCTGGGTTTGGTGCGATTCGATTGGGGGGCGCTGTGGAGTGGCGCGCTGATCGTGTTCGGCGGGTGGCTGGTGTGGCGCGCATTTCAACCGCCCATTGCCGGCATCCAACCCGGCGCGGCGTATGGCATCGGCGAGTACCAGCCCGATTTGACCGGCAAGCCGATTCACGGCGCGAATTTTTCGCACGGCTTTGGCGATTTCGATCTCGATCTGACGCGAGCCAGTTTCGCGGACGGCGAAAACACGGTGCGCGCCTCGCTGGGGTTTGGCGATCTAACCGTGAGTGTGCCGCGCGAACTGGCGGCGCGCGTACGCGTTAGCGCCGGGTTTGGCGAGGTGGCGCTGTTCGGCGAACACACGACCGGCATCGCGCCGCATTTAGATTTTCAATCGGACGATTACGCCACTGCGTCGCGCAAACTCGATCTTCAAGTTAGCATTGGGTTTGGCGAGATTGACGTGAAGCGTGAAACGTAAAGCGTGAAACGTAGTGCGTAGTGCGTATTACGTTTTAGGAGGGCGGCGGTGTACGAAAACCTGATTGTCACGACTGAAGATGCGGTGGGCGTGATTCAGTTTAATCGGCCCAAGGTGTTGAACGCATTGAATAGCCAGGTGATGCGCGGGTTGACGCATGCGCTTGCCGCGTTCGAGGCGGACGCGACGATTCGGTGCGTGTTGATTCACGGTAGCGAGCGCGCGTTTAGCGCGGGCGCGGACATTGACGCGATGCAAGCCGCGACGCCGGTAGAGATGTTGCGCGAGAACTGGATTGCCGCGTGGGATCGCCCGCGCACGATGACCAAGCCCGTGATTGCGGCGGTCAGCGGCTATTGCTTGGGCGGCGGGTGCGAGCTGGCGATGGCGTGTGACATCATCATCGCCTCCGAGTCCGCGCAGTTCGCGCAACCGGAAATCGGCATCGGCGTCATTCCTGGCGCGGGTGGCACGCAACGTCTCCCGCGTGCCATCGGCAAATCGCGCGCGATGGAATTGATCCTCACCGGCAAATTTATGGGCGCGGCGGAAGCGGAGCGGCGCGGGTTGGTCTCGCGTGTCGTGCCGGTCGAGGCGTATCTCGCCGAAGCCAAAGCGTTGGCACGCGATATTGCGAGCAAGCCGCCGGTCGCAATCCAGTTTGCCAAAGAGTGCGTCAACAAGGTGTTCGAAACCGCGCTCGGTGAAGGCCTGGATTATGAACGGCGCATGTTTTACTTTTTATTTTCAACGCACGATCAGCGCGAAGGAATGGAAGCATTCCTCGCCAAACGAAAACCCGAATGGAAAGGTCAATAGCGTGGCGACTGAACAAGCAGAACCCGAAATGATCACGATCATCGAGGGACCCACTCCCGATTTTCACATCGTTGCGGATCCCTGGTCGTTCTCTGTGCTGGAAGGGCAGTCGGCGTACATGCCGGCGGCGTGCCAGGTGCGCTCGTTCAAGGGCGAAGAGTTACTCGCGCGCTGTCATCGCGCCTGGGATACGAATCG
Organism: uncultured Anaerolineales bacterium; assembly: GCA_903825565.1. Lineage (GTDB taxonomy): Bacteria > Chloroflexota > Anaerolineae > UBA4142 > UBA4142 > CAIKBD01. The sequence continues at coordinate 3,743 of CAIKBD010000257.1, forward strand.
TCCGATTCGTTTGGACTATCGGCAGATTGACGGCTTGCGCCGACAGGTGGACATTATCGGCGCGCGCTTGGAAAAGATCGAAGGCGTAGATGTGCTGAACCTGTGGGTGCGGCAACTGCTCGGCAATCCTGGTAGCGACGACGCCAAACCGCTTGAGTTGGATTGATGAAACCGATCCGCGTCGGCATCGTTGGCTTGGGCTGGGGCGAACTGCAAATCGAAGCGTTCCGCCGCGTGCGCGGCGCGACGGTGGCTGCCGTGTGCGATGCC
>CAIKBD010000258.1 GCA_903825565.1 uncultured Anaerolineales bacterium
CCCGCCGGGTCCGCCATCAAGCCGCGCATCCCGGCGAGTTGGCGGATCGGTTGAAAGCCGCCTTTCGTCGCGCCGGAATTTGCCATCACGCGAATCGGCGACGCCTCGCGCATCCCCTTCGCCACCGCTTGCGTCACCAAGTCCGTCGCCTCCGACCAGAGTTGCACGGTCTTGACGTACTGCTCGTCCTCGGTGATCAAACCCTTGCGATATTGTTGCTCGACGGTGTGCACCTCGCCGGTGATGCGCGCAAGAATTTCTTGCTTCTCCGGCGGCACGGTGATGTCGTCAATCGCAATCGTCAAGCCACTGCGCGTCGCGTACTCAAAGCCAATGTCCTTGATCCGATCCACCACGTCGGCGGTTTCATCGGGCCCCATTTTGGCGTAGACTTCGGCAACCAGTTCCTTGAGTTTCTTTTTGTCGAGCGTGTCGTTTACGAACCGCACCGGCTCGGGCAAGATCAAATTAAAGATCACGCGCCCGACTGTCGCATCAATCAAATCGCCCTTGTTGACCGCGCCTTTGGCGACGCGAAATTCGGAATTGGGATCGTATGCGAGTTTGATCTTGGCGTGCAATTCCGCATGACCCAGATCGTACGCCAGCCGCACTTCTTCGGTCGAGCCAAACACCTTGCCTTCGCCTTTGACGCCCGGCTTGTCCATCGTGAGATAGTACACGCCGAGCACCATGTCCTTGGTCGGCTCGACAATCGGCTCGCCCGATGCCGGCTTGAGCAAGTTGTGCGATGCCAGCATCAACTTGCGCGCCTCATCTTTCGCGCGTTCGCTGAGCGGCACGTGCACCGCCATTTGATCGCCGTCAAAGTCGGCGTTGAACGCCGCGCACACGAGCGGGTGAATTTGGATCGCGCTCCCTTCGACGAGAATCACCTCGAACGCCTGAATGCCCAAGCGATGCAACGTCGGCGCGCGGTTGAGCAGGACGGGATGATCTTGGATGATCTCTTCGAGCACGTCCCACACCTCGGCGGTGCCGCGATCCACCAAGCGTTTCGCGCTCTTGATATTGTGCGCGTAATTGTATTCGACAAGTTTCCGCATCACGAACGGCTTGAACAATTCCAACGCCATTCCCTTAGGTAACCCGCACTGATGCAGTTTGAGATGCGGCCCCACGACAATCACGGAACGCCCGGAATAATCCACACGCTTGCCGAGCAAGTTGCGGCGGAACCGCCCTTGCTTGCCCTTGAGCAAATCGGAAAGCGATTTCAGTTTGCGTTGTCCGTGCGTCGAAACGGCTTTGCCCTTTTGCGAATTGTCAATCAACGAGTCCACCGCTTCTTGCAACATGCGCTTTTCGTTGTTGACGATCACTTCGGGCGCGCCAAGTTCAAGCAAGCGTTTGAGCCGGTTGTTGCGATTGATCACGCGGCGGTACAGATCGTTCAAGTCCGACGTGGCGAACCGCCCACCGTCGAGTTGCACCATCGGGCGCAAGTCCGGCGGAATGACCGGCAACACGGTAAGCACCATCCACTCGGGGCGATTGTTGGATTTGCGCAACGATTCGATGATGCGGAGGCGCTTGATCGATTTTTTGCGAACTTGCTTGGAGCGCGTTGCGCGGATTTCGTGGCGCAGTTCGCGTGCCATCACGTCGAGATCAATCCGCTTGAGCAATTCGTAAACCGCTTCTGCGCCCATCGTCGCTTTGAACACACTGCCCCAGCGTTCGTTGAGTTCGCGGTACCGCGCTTCGCCCAAAAATTCCTTGACCTCGATGCTGTTCAACTCTTCAAGGCGCGGCTCGTACGTCGCTTCAATCGCGCCGATCTTGGCGTCGCGCTGTTCTTCGAGCGCGGCGATTTCCGCTTCGTGCGCGTGTTTCTTCTGATCGCGCTCGGCTTGAAATAGGAGTTTCTTGTCTTTTTGTTTCTGCCGAATGTCTTTTTCGATTTCGGCGATGCGCGCCTCAATCACCTCGCGCAATTTCTTGCGATGCTTGGGCGCGATCTCTTCGCCCTCGGCGACGATTACATCGTCAGTCGGCTCGAACACCAACGCCTTGCGCACCTCGCGCCCGGTGTCTTCCAATTTACGTTCGAGCGTTTTGCCGGCGGCGACGATTTCATCCGTCTGCGCGTTCAATTGTTCTTCGAGGCGCGCAATTGCCGTCTCGGTGCGCTTTTCGAGTTTTTCGAGTTCGTCGGCGTGCGCCAACAGTCTGGCATCCAACTTGTCTTGCAACACCTTGGTCTCGCGCTCAACCTTGTGCTTGCGCTCTTCTTCCAAGCGATGCACCGCTTTTTGCCGCGCGCCCTCGTCCACGTGCGTGATCATATATTGCGCGAAATACAACACGCGGTCGAGGTTGCGGCGCGTCACGTCGAGCAACAAACCGATGTAGGACGGCACGCGGCGGGTGTACCATACATGCGCGACGGGCGCGGCAAGATCAATGTGCCCCATGCGTTCGCGGCGCACGCGCGCCGGCGCAACTTCGACGCCGCATTTTTCGCAGACGACGCCCTTGTAGCGAACTTTTTTATATTTGCCGCAATAACATTCCCAATCGCGCGTGGGTCCAAAAATGCGTTCGTCGAACAAGCCGTCGCGCTCCGGGCGCAACCGCCGATAATTGATCGTCTCCGGCTTGGTGACTTCGCCATACGACCACGAACGAATTTGATCAGGCGACGCTAAACTGACACGCACGGCGCTCAAGTCTCGAATTTCCATTCCGCCTCCATCCGATTCCCTAATCCAAATCTACGCAAAATTTTCTAACGCAAATATTTTTCCAACGTTCTGGGATCACGTTGCCCCAACCATTGCGCGACGAGATCCGCGTCGCGCGTTTCGGCGAGCCAATTTTTCGCGCAGGTGTGACGCAACGATTGCGCACACACATCCGCCAACTGCGCCGCGCGCGCATAATTGTCCACCAAGCGCTGAATCGAACGCACCGACAAGGGTTGCCCGCGCTGGCTGAGGAATAGCCGCTCGACGCGCGGGATCGCGGCGCGCGTCGGCAAATAATCGCGCAGGGCGCGCGCCGCCTCCGCCATTAACGGGACAAGCCGGGCTTTGCTCTCGCGCGTGCCGCACACTTCGACGCGGGCGTCGCGCCCAGTCACGAGCACATCGCGCACGTTCAACGCGGCGACCTCGTGGACGCGCAAGCCGGCGTGCAACATCAATTCGACGATTGCGCGATCCCGTGCGGCAAGACTGGGGCGCGCGCCGCGCAACGCTTCGAGCAAGCGCACACTTTCGCCCGGCGCGAGCGTGCGCGGTGCGGCGCTATCCCCGTTGCCATTTCGCACCAACGCAATATCGCGCGTGGGGTTTTCGGCAGATTGCCCGGTCTCGTGCAAAAAACGCCCGAACAGCCGAAGCGATTGCAAACGGCGATTCACGGTTGCGGGTGAGTGGTCAGTTTCTTTGCAGAGGTGTTCGCGGTACGCGCCAAAGTCGGTCGGCGCAAAACCGGCGACGCTATTTTTCCGCGCGCCGTGCCAACGCGCAAACGCGCGCAAGTCCGCGAGGTAATTCCGAATCGTCGCGGGCGAGAGCGCGTGTTGTTGCAGATATGTTTCAAAGTGTTGTAAGAGTGAACGTTTGTTCGATTCAGCCGTGCGGGGCAAACGGCGTCCGGGTGCTTGCGCTGCAATGCGGCGCGCGACGCGATGCTTGGGGGGACGAGCGCGTGGGATCGAGTGTGCTCGCAAAAGGGCTCCCGCTAGCGACGACGGCGGTTGACCGCCAAGTGGCGTTGCATTTATACGCCATTATTATATGCACCGGGAGGCGATCTGTCAAATTCGTGCGGATGGGCCGCCGTTAATGCGCGTGCTCGTGCGGCGCGGGGTGCAAGTGGTGATGCGCGTGCTCTTCGCCGGTGTCGGCGTGCGTGTGGCGATGCTCGTGGATCAAGTTGCACGCGATCAGCCGCGCGCGGTCTGCCAGCATGGCGCGCGGCGCGCCATCGCCACTGATTTCGTGATCTTCGCAAAACATGATGACGCGGTCGGCGAGGTCTTCCACAATGTCGAGATCGTGCGTCGCGGTGATCAGCGTCTTGCCTTCGCGCGACAGTTCGCCGATGAAATCGAGCAGGCGCGTTTGACTGCGCGGATCGAGCGCGGCGGTTGGTTCGTCGAGCAACCACACCTCCGGGCGCAAAGACAAGACCGCCGCGAGCGCAACTTTTTTCTTCTCGCCGCCGCTCAACCGATGCGGCGCGCGGTCGCGCAGTTTGGTGATGTTGAGCAAGTCGAGTGCCCACTCGCTCCGCGCGATCACTTCATTTTTCGGCAAGCCAAGATGCAACGGCGCGAACGTCACTTCGTCCCACACCGTCGGCGAAAAAAGTTGCACGTCTGGGTCTTGAAACACAAACCCCACGCGCCGGCGAAACGCAAACGCGCGCGCCTCGTCCGCCAACGCTTGCTCCGTCAACGGCTCGCCGAACGCGCGCACACTGCCGCGCGTCGCAAAGTACAAGCCGGCAAGAATTTTCAACAGCGTGCTCTTGCCCGAGCCGTTCGCGCCCAAGATGGCAATGCGCTCGCCGGCGCGCACCGTCAGCGAAATATCTTTCAGCGCGACTTGGCGTTGATACGCAAAATCCATGTGTTCGATCTCAAAAGCCGGCGTGCCTGCGTGATTCGACATTTTCATTTTCCCAAAACGATTGCGCCGCCCGCGACGGCGATGAACACGGCGAGCCATACGCTATCGCGGACGCGCCAGGTAAACGCGTCCAACGTGCGCGCCTCGCCGCGAAAGCCGCGCGCTTGCATCGCCAGGTACACGTCGTCGCTCAGACCATACGCTTTGGCAAACAACGCGCCCATACTCGCGCCGATCCAACGTCGTTCGTCCGTGCCAGACACGCGCCCAACCACGCGGCTTTGGCGCGCAAGAAACAAATTATTGGCAGTGTGCAACAAAACGTAAATGTACCGGTACGTCATGCCCAGGATCAGCACGAACGCTTGCGGCACGCGTAAAACGCGCAGGGCTTGCAACAACGCCGCCCAGCGCGTCGTCAGCACGAGCAAAACGGCGATGGAAACGGACGCGCCCACGCGCAACAGCAAGAACGCGGCAGTGTTGATCCCTGGTTGCGTAATCGCCAGGTATACGCGCGGCGTCGCCAGATCGATCAGCGTGACGAACGGTGTGCCCGGCGAGAACGGGCTGAACAGCGCGGGCAAGGCGACGACGCCGGTGAAGAACGGCATAAACACCCAAACGCGTTTCAAGTAAAAGCCAAGCGGCACGCGCGACGCGACCGCCAGCGGCAGTGTCAACGCGTAGAGCGCGGCGATCACGAGCAAGTTTTGCGCCATGCTGATCGCGAGCAACACGGCAAACGCGCCAAGCAACTTGGCGCGCGGATCGAGCGCTTGGAGCCAGCCCGCTTCGCGCGCCAGTTCGTCGGCGAAGAGCGTTTGCTCCAACACGCCGGTTAATTCGGCGAGGGTTTTTTCGGCAAAGCCGCGCGCCGGTTTCTGCGCCATCGTCGTTCCCTATTCGCACAGCGCGCGAAAAATCGCGTGCGCCACCGCCAGGTGCGCGTCTTCGATGATCTGCATCGAGTCGGAGGGCACGACGACGCACACTTGGCATTTCGCTTTCAACTTGCCACCCGCAAAACCAGCCAGCCCGATGCGCGTGAGACCCAGGTTGCATGCCACATCCATCGCGCGCAACACGTTGGGCGAGTTGCCACTGCCGCTCAAGGCAATCACCACATCGCCCGGTTCCGCCAACGCAACGAGCGGCTCGGCAAAGATCATTTCGTAACTTGTGTCGTTCGCGTATGCGGTGAGCGTCGCCACATTGTCGGCAAGGCACGCGACCTTGAAACGCGGTTCGCCGGGCACGACTGCGCTCTTGAGTAGATCGTTGACCCAGTGCGAAGCCGTCGCCGCACTGCCGCCGTTGCCCATCAAGAAAATCTGTCGGCGCTCACGCCGCGCGCGGCGCAACACCGCGACGATTTCTTCAATCGGTTCGCGGGGCACGCGCGCCAACGTATCTGCCAGAGTTTCTAAATATGTGTGGATCATTCGACCTTTCTGGCGTTACTTGACGCTCTGCTTTAGCGCGGTCACAATCGCGTTCGTCTCCGCGACCAGCGTCGGCGAGAGATCGTACGCGCAGACGCGTGCGCGATCAGCGGCGAGCACCGCGGGATCGGCGGAAATGTAGCCGAGCACCGGCAAACCCGGCGAGTGCGCGGCGATAAAATCGCGGTCCGCTTGCGTTTGCACTTTACTCCCAACGAGAAATAGCGTTTGGAGTTTAATGTCTTGGGCAAGTTGCTTGATCTGCGCCGCCGTGCCCAGACTGCGCGCGGTCGGCTCGGCGACGATCAGCAACGCGTCCACCATATCCGAAGTCGCGCGCCCCAGATGCTCGACACCGGCGTACATATCCATCAGCACAACTTCGTTGCGTTGCAAGAGAATCACCGATACGAGTTGCTTGAGCAAAACGCTTTCCGCGCAAATGCAACCCGACCCGCCCAGCTTGACCGCACCCAGTTCGAGCAGTTTGATGCCGCGATGTGTCGCAGAATATTTATCGGGAATATCGTCCACGCGTGGATTCATCTTGAAAATGCCGCCGAACGTCCCCGGCTGTGCGCCGGTGCGTTCATGAATCAACTCGTGCATATCGGCAATCGGCGTCAGTCCTTGCACCAACTCGCGCGGAAAACCAAGCGCATCGCCGAGGCACGGCGATGGGTCGGCGTCAATCGCCAGCACCTTGTTGCCTTGCGCGGTATAAGCATACGCCAGCAAACTGGTCAACGTCGTTTTGCCGACGCCGCCTTTGCCGGAAACTGCAATTTTCATTTGACGCTCCTGTTGAGAAAATCAGACGCGGACGACCGCAAAGGAAAACGCAATTGGGGTTCGTCTGCGTCTTTGGAATTTCACTGTCAGGCGAATAATTTTTGCGCGAGATCGCGGATCGCCGCGCTGACACACGCTTCCGCCGGCAATTCGACGAGCGGTCGTCCGCCGCCGTCGTACTCGACGAGTTGTGGATCGTACGGCAACACGCCGAGCAGGGGCACGCCCATCGCCGTGATTTTGGCGCGCCACATGGCAGGCAATTCACCTTGCACGCGATTGACGACGAGGTGCGTGTGCCGCACGTTGATGTCGAGTTCTGTGCTCAAGGCAAGCATCGCTTCAGCGGCGGCAAGCCCGCGCATACTCGCATCGGTCACGAGGAGCAAGTGATCCACGTCGCGCGTTGTGCGCCGGCTAAGATGCTCCATACCGGCTTCGTTATCCATCACGACGTAATCATACGCTTTGCAAATGCCGTCTACAATATTGCGGAGCATATGATTCGCGGCGCAGTAACATCCCTGGCCCTCGGGGCGGCCCATGGCAAGCAGATCGAAATCGTCGCCTTCCTCGACGGCGGTGCGCACCGCGTAATCGAGCCACTCTTGCCGCGCCATGCCCGTCGGCACGTTGTCGCGCGAATCTTCACGAATGTCGCCAACCGTTTGCGCCAACTCCAAACCCAGGACGAGATGCAAATTACTGCTGGGGTCGGCATCAATCGCCAAAATTTTTCCGCCGCATTGTTGTACGAGGTGGCGAATGAGTAAACCGGAAAGCGTGGTCTTGCCGGTGCCGCCTTTGCCGGCGAGCGCAATCGTTGTGGTCATGGATTATCCTTGGGACGTTTGCGCCGGCTTGCCGTTGCGTTTTTCCAACAACCAACCCAGCGCCAAGATCGCGAGCGCCACCATCGCCATGCCTGCCACCGCCGAGCCGATGTACGCGACGGTGGGATTGTTCAGCGCGGGAATGTCGTAATCGGGAATCGGCGCGCTCCACAAATTCGACCATTGGTCAATGCCGGCGGGAATATAACCCAGGCCTAACGTCTCCAACTCTTCGCGGCTCCATTCACCCCAGGGACTGCCCGGCGCGAGCAAGCCCAGCGGCGTCAACACGATCAAGCCGCCCAAGAACGCCCAGACCCAGGTTGGAATCGCGGCGCGCGCGGGGCGGGGTGCGGCAGGCGTCTCGGCGATCATTTCCGGATTCGCGCGCAGAATCCACGCGAGCACGCCGCCGGTGACGAACGCCTCGGCGATGCCGGCAATCGTGAGATGCTCGATCAGCATTGCCGGCACGGCAACTTCGACGCCGTACGGAAAATACAATGCCTGCCCGGCGGCGTCGCGGAAGAGCGCCGCTTGCAAACCCAGTTCGATGCCGGTCAAGAGCGCGGCAACGTTCGCGCCCACATACCCGGCGATTGCAGCGGCGGCAATGCGACGCGACGGCGTCGGCGCAGTTCCGCTCAACGCGCGATAAACGAACCAGCCGACAAACGGCATGGCAATCGCCATGTTGAACGCGTTCGCGCCCAGCGCGAGAATACCGCCATCGCCAAAAAAGAACGCCTGGATCACAAGCGCGACCGAAATGGCAAGCACCGTCGCCCAGGGTCCGATCACGAGCGCGGCAAGCACCGCGCCGATGGAGTGGGCGCTCGTGCCGCCAGGCGCGGGAATGTTGAACATCATGATGACAAACGAGAGCGCGGCAAACAGCGCGA
>CAIKBD010000259.1 GCA_903825565.1 uncultured Anaerolineales bacterium
AGCGTTCCGCATTCCTTCGCGCACGATTGTCAACACGGATTGGTCTAGCCGCAGTTGGCGCAACACTTGCGGTTCAATCGCGCGCACGATCCGCCCGTTCGAATCGCGGACGCTGTACACGAGTTGCGGTTTGTACAGCGTGCCGCCATTAGCGACCACAGCGGTAAACTGTGCGACTTGGAGCGGCGTCGCCAGCACATAGCCCTGCCCAATGCCCATATTGTACGTATCGCCAATCGTCCAAATATCGCCAATTGTTTTCCGCTTCCACGTCGGATCGGGCACCAGCCCTTTCGCTTCGCCCGGCAAATCAATGCCGGTCAACTCGCCGATGCCAAACATGCGTGTGTACGCGGCGAGGCGTTGCTCGCCCAACCCGTTGTCAAAAGTTGGCGATTCACCGCCGGACACTTTGTAGAAAAACACATCGGACGAAACGGTGAGCGCATCGCGGACAGTGAGGATGCCGAACCCCGGTTTGTACCAATCGTAAAACGGTTGCGCGAGCGACGAGTCGTCGGGGTAATACTTGTTCGGCACCCAAATCGTGCCCGGCGTTTCGATCCGCGTGTTGATGTCAATCACGCGTTCTTGCAATGCCGCGCTTGCCGGGATCAACTTGAACGTCGAACCGGGCGGATACTGCCCGGTAATCGCGTGGTTGACGAGCGGGTGCATCGGGTCTTGCGCGAGATTCGTGTAATTTTCGACGGAGATGCCGGTGGCGAACAAGTTGTTATCGTAACTTGGCAACGTCACCATGGCGAGCACCTGACCGTTGCGCGGGTCGAGCGCAATGGCGACGCCTTGCTTGGAGCGCGCCGTGCGTAACGCTTTTTGCAAAATGCTCTCGACCTGTTTTTGAAACTCGGCGTCGAGCGCCAGGACGACGTTACCGCCGGGCGTTGCCGGCTCGCTACCGATCAAAGCGACTTCGCGTCCCGCCACGTCCACTTCGACATAGCGGCGACCCTTGACGCCGCGCAAATCTTTTTCGAACGTCGCTTCGATCCCGGTCAAGCCGACTTGATCGGTCGGCGCATAGCCCTCGTTTTTATAGTCGTCGAAATTTTCGCGCGGGATGTGCCCGGTGTAGCCGAGAATGTGCGCAAAGGTCGCGCCGTTCACATACTCGCGCACCGGCTCCAAGCCGACGACCACGCCCGGAAAATCCAGCCGGTTTTCTTCGAGATAAAAGGCAATTTCGCGCGGCACATTCGTTTTGATCAGCACCGCCGAAAAGGGATCGCGTTGCCCTTTGGCGAAAATTTCGCGCAACCCGGGCTTGCGTTTGGGCGGCGTCACACTGCGCTCCACGTCGCTGGGCAGTTTGCCCACCGGGTCGGGCGAGGTGCTTTCGATCACCGTATCTATGGGTACGTCCAACAGCGCGGCGAGGCGCAAAAAAATGCGCTCTTGCTGATCGTCGGGCAAGTCCGCCGGAATGATGGACACGTTGAACGACGGGACATTCCGCACGAGAATTTTGCCCGCGCGATCATAAACGATGCCGCGCAACGCATCGGTTTGCGTCAGCCGAAAGCGATTCTGATCGGCGGCGCGGCGATAATACTCGCCGTTGACGATTTGAATGTTCGCCAGTTGCAACATCAGCACGATAAAGGCGGCGAGGATCGTCAAACGCAACAGGCGAAAACTGCCGCGCGGTTTTTCTTGGTCGTCGGTTAGAGTTTGGGTAAAGGAATAGTCGTTTTCCGGATCGTTCACGCCAAAAATTATACCCTAGATTGCGCGATTGGGCAATCGGGCGATGGGTGCACTCAGGGCTTTTCAAAAGTCAGGCGACCCTCATCCCAACCTTCTCCCTCAAAGGGAGAAGGGGTAAATTCCCTCGCCCCTATTGGGGAGAGGCGCTAGCGCGTCGTCTGTGCGGCATTCTGCCGCGTTATGGAC
>CAIKBD010000260.1 GCA_903825565.1 uncultured Anaerolineales bacterium
CGATAGCGCGTCCATAACGCGGCAGAATGCCGCACAGACGACGCGCTATCGCCTCTCCCCAATAGGGGCGAGGGAATTTACCCCTTCTCCCTTTGAGGGAGAAGGTTGGGATGAGGGTCGCCTGACTTTTGAAAAGCCCTGCCTAAAGCCGCCACAGAGATTGTCAGAATGATTTGATTATGCTAGAATCGGACGTGGAGGTAGGTATGCTAGAATCATCTACGCCTTTGCGTTTGCGAGACGAGCTGGATGCGCTTGCCGCAACTGGTTTGTATCCCAGTGAAGAATCGTTTTTAAGCGATGCCGTCAATACCTTGCTTGCCGCGCGTCCTGATGTGCGCGAAGCCATTGCGTGCAAATTGTACGAGCGCGGCGTTTTTTCGCTGGGGCGCGCCGCTGAGTGGAGCGGCGTGTCCATCGAAACCATCAAAGCGGCACTCCACCGGCGCGGTATCGAGCGCACGGCATTTGAAACGCCGGCGGAGCTGAATGCGATGGCGCGCCAATCGCTCCGCGCCGCCGGGAGAATTTAGCCGTGCGTCGCGTCGTAATTTTGGACAGCGATTTTTTAAGCGCGTTTCTCAAAATTGAACAGATGCCGCTCATTCGAGATTTGTACCAGGTAGCCAAGCTCACTGTGCCGCCCGCGGTTTATCGCGAAATCGCGTTGACAAATTTGCTAACGCGCTTGACCAATCTCAATTGGGTTCAAGTTTGCGCGCCCTCTCAAAACCAAGTCGAAGAATTGACGACGGACGAATCTTTTCGCGCGCTTGGCGCAGGGGAACGCGAAGCGCTTGCGCTCGCGCTCGAATACGCCCCGGCTGTGTTGTTAGGCAACGACAATCAAGCGCGGCGTGTCGCGGCAAAACTAGGCATAGCGGTGGTCAACATTCCGGCGTTCCTGCTTGCCTGTAAACAAGCGAATCTGCTTGAGCGTCAAGCCCTGCTCACGCTGATCAATGATCTACGCGTCAAGGATTTTTTTGGATTTCGCCAAACTGATCTGGATTTGTTATTGGGTTAATTTGTGCGCACAAGACAAAACTTGCCTGGTTCAGAATCTCGAATCCCCGCATCAAGGTGAGCGCGCGCAACGAAAACCATCGTTGTCGCTTGAGTTCGTCACGTTGTACCTGATGCGGCTCGTTGCACGGGAGCCCTGTAGAGGATAGAGCCACGCGCCGCCGCGCAGGGCGCGTGCTGACCCGGAACTCGGTCCCGTTGGATTGTTGCGCGGCGAACTCGCGTAATATTTTTCATCGTACCAATCGGCAACCCATTCCCACACATTCCCAGCCAAGTCCATTATGCCGTACGGACTCGCGCCGGATAAATATGCGCCAACCTGGGTTGTGTCGCCTCTATTGCCATCCGCAGAATTTAATTTACTCGCGTCGAACGTATTGCCCCACGGATAAATTCGACCGTCCGTTCCCCGCGCCGCTTTTTCCCATTCGGCTTCGGTCGGCAACCGCTTGCCTGCCCATTCGCAGTACGTTTTGGCTTGTTCCCAGTTCACGTAAATCACCGGATAGTTGTCGTACTGCGCGTTGCCAAAGTACGAACTGCGCGTGTACGATTTTATTTCGCTCGGACGCGAACATCGCCCGGCATCTACACACTTTTTGTAGAGCGCGTTTGTCACCTCAAACTTGTCCATCCAAAACGCGTCGAGGTAAACGATGTGAATTGGCTTTTCATTGTCGCCGTCGTTGCTCCCCATCGTAAACTCGCCCGCCGGCACAAACTGCATCGGCGCATTGTCCGGCGCAAACGCGCGCGTGTCGCCGGCGCGCGGCGTGGCCCCGGCTGTTGCTGGCACACGCGTCGCAGTTCGCATTGGCGCGGGGCGCGGCGTGAATGTCGTTGGCACATCTGTCGTGTTTACTCCGACGCTAACAGTCACACTCCCAGAATTGTCGCTCAATCGCTTGTCATTGATTTGCAAAAACAAATTCCCCGGACGATCTGTTCGGACGATAATGCCCCTGCCAATGTAAAAAGGCATTCCCTCTTCAATCTTGCCAATCAAACTGCCATGCTGATAACCCCTTAGCACATTGTCCGGCCAATCTACGGGTTCGATGGAACGCCCATCGGGACCGAAAAGATGGTCGCCAAACGTAGACCACTGCCCGGATAGATACTTGACCACGATATTTTCATCCTGCTGAAAGTACATTCCTGTATCTTGCCAATCTGTCGTGGCGTAAATCTCAATCGTTTTGGTCGTTCTTGCATCAAGCGTCGCCCTCATCGCCGCCGTCGCGCGCGCGCGGGCGATTGCCGTGCTCGTCGCATACGCCTCCAGTGTAGCGCGCATTTCCGCTGTTTCGCGCGCGCGGGCGATTGCTGCACTGGTCGCCCGCGCAATCGCCGTTGCCTCTGCCGCTTGCATCCGCACGTCCGACCAAATCGAAAATGCTTGCGCCAGCACGACTATCACCGCCGCCGCTAACACCGTCAGCGCGCCCCACTGCACGGGGGTCATACCTCGCGCCGCAGAACGTACTGCCGGTTGCACCGGCGCAACCGGTTCTTGAGCCGGCGGTTTCCATTCAAACCGGTCTACCACTTGGACGCCCGCTTGTTTCCAACTTGCCAAAGTTGGACTCGACGGAATGTCATTCACCATCCCCGCACTTGCCCGCTCAAGCGCCGCGATCATCTCCCCCATCGTCTGCCAGCGTTGTCCCGGCTCTTTCTGCATCGCCAGCCCGATCACCCGCGCCACCTCCAGCGGCAATCCTGGGTTCAGTCGGCACGGATCGGCGGGCGCGCCCTTCACCTGCTCCCAGCGAATCCGCTCGGTCGTGCTGGCTAACGTCTCCGGCGCGGTGTCGCCATTGAACGGGCGTTGCCCCGTTGCCATTTCGTACAGCACGATGCCGAAACTGTAAATGTCGGTGCGATAGTCGAGCGGGCGGCTCAACACCTGCTCGGGACTGGAATACGCCGGCGTGCCCGGCGCAACCGTCGTAATCGTC